>CBJNAT010000719.1:0-2299 GCA_966434585.1 uncultured Gammaproteobacteria bacterium
ACTCCGAGTCGTACGGAATGTCGTAGTTGACGACGTGAGTCACGCGCTCGACATCAAGCCCACGCGCCGCGACGTCGGTCGCAACGACGATGTCGACCTGACCCGCTTTCAGCCGCGCGACGGTACGCTCGCGGTGTGCTTGCGGAATGTCGCCGTTCAACGCCTCCGCGGCGAACCCGCGTGCTTCGAGCCGCTCCGCGAGCTCGACGGTTGCCTGCTTCGTGCGCGTGAACACGAGCATCGCCTCGAAGCTTTCCGCCTCGAGAATGCGAGTGAGCGCATCGAGCTTGTGCAGGCCACTTACCAGCCAGTAGCGCTGGCGGATGTTGGCAGCCGTCGTCGTCTTGCTCTTGATCGTGACTTCCGCGGGCGATTTTAGATGTCGCTGCGCGATGCGCCGCACGGCGGCAGGCATGGTCGCGGAGAACAAGGCGATGCGACGCGATGAGGGCGTCTGCTCGAGAACCCATTCGACATCGTCGATGAAGCCCATGCGCAGCATCTCGTCGGCTTCATCGAGCACGAGGTAACGCAACGCCTCGAGCGAGAGCGTTTCGCGCTTCATGTGATCCATGACACGTCCCGGCGTGCCGACGACGACGTGCACACCGCGCCGCAGGCTTTGCAACTGCGGCTGGTAGCTTTGACCGCCATAGATGGGCAGCACGTGAAAGCCTTGCAGGCGCGACGCGTAGCGTTGGAATGCTTCCGCCACTTGGATGGCGAGCTCGCGCGTAGGCACGAGCACCAACGCATGCGGCGCGCGTTCCGCCAGTTCGATGTGCGAGAGAATCGGCAACGCAAACGCAGCGGTCTTACCCGTGCCCGTCTGTGCTTGGCCGAGTACGTCGCGCCCTTCGAGCAGATGCGGGATGGTAGCTGCCTGAATAGGGGAGGGTGATTCGTAGCCGACGTCCGCGAGGGCCTGCAGAACAGGTTCGCTCAAGCCGAGTTCGCGAAAGGGGATCGAGGCGAGAGCATCGGCAGACACGGCAGAACCTACTAGGGGCGGGCGAGCGGGGCGGCGAGTCTATACGCTGGGCGGGCGGTGCGCTTGGGCATGTGCGCCGAGTATTCAGAATGCGTGAGCGCGGCTACAGTTCGGGCATGGCTGTACAACGGGAAATGAGCGTGATCGACGGATCGGTGCACGAACGGCTACTTGCGTCCCAATGGGGCGCCCTGCCGGCCCCCATCCAGCGGCTGCATCGATCAACGGCCGTACGGGAGTTCACTGGAAGATGTCGCATCCAGCGCGGGGCAAGCGCGCTCGCGCGATTCGTTGGACGTGTGATGGGGTTTCCGCCGGCCGGGGATGACGTGCCCATCACCGTGACGATTCGACCGGAAGGGTCAGGCGAAATTTGGCTGCGCAATTTCGCCGGTAGGTCGCTTCGTTCGCAGTTGCAGGTTGCACGCGGCTTGCTGATCGAACGCATGGGTCCCGCGGCATTCAGCTTCAGGCTTGTAGCGAGTAACGGCGCAGTGGTGTGGCAGCTCGTGTCGATGAAGGTGTTCGGTCTGCCGATGCCGCCCTGTCTGCACGCAGAAATCGAGGCGCATGAAGCCGCGGAGGGCGAGCGGTATCTATTCTCGGCCCGTGCCGCATACAGAGGGTTGGGATTGCTGGTCCACTACCACGGGTGGTTGGATGCGCGAAGCTAGCATCATCGTTTTCGACGGCGTGTGCGTCCTATGCAACGGGTGGGTGCGCTTCCTGCTGCGCCATGACCGGCATGCCCGTTATCGCTTCGCGGCCATGCAGTCCGTGGCGGGTCGAGCTCTGCTTCAAGCGCATGGTTTGAATGCTGATGATCCCTCTTCGTTTCTGTTGCTAGAGGATGGCAGGTCCTATGTCAATTCCGACGCGATCATTCGTGTCCTTCGCGGTTTGCGAGGGGTGTGGCGGTGTGCAGTCGTGCTGCGCATGATCCCCGTGCGTTGGCGCGATGCGTTTTATGTGCGCGTAGCGCGCAATCGATATCGGCTTTTTGGCAAGCACACTGAGTGTCTGGTGCCGTCGCCGAATGAGGCGAGCCGCTTCATTCATTAGAAGCATCCGTGCGCGTTCTCGTTCTCGGTGGATATGGCAACTTCGGTCGCATCATCAGTCGGCGCCTTGCAGCGATCCAGGGCGTTGAGCTGATCGTCGGCGGACGCAATGCGGCGCGGGCGGGCGTGCTCGCTCAGGAACTTAATTGTCGTTCGCTAGCATTGGACAGCGGCGATCCGCGAGTGTCGTCGGTACTAAGTGAGCATCGCATCGAATGCGTGATCTCGACCGCCGGCCCTTTCCAAC
>CBJNAT010000720.1:0-2297 GCA_966434585.1 uncultured Gammaproteobacteria bacterium
CGCTCCGCTGACACACTCCGGCGCCGCGAACGCCACGGTGTAGTCCGGTGCGCCGTCGTTATCGATATCGACGTTGATTTCTTCTGCCACCGGATCATCCGTGAAGGGTGAAGCAATAATCTGTTCGATCGCCCGATTCCCCGCTGCAATCGCTTCGTCACGCGCCTGCATGTTGCCCACTGACTTAAGATTGCTGCTGCTCAGCGTGAATGCACTGGTCACCATGACAGTGATGAGCACGAGCATGATGAGGCCAACAACCAGCGTGGCCCCGCGCTGTGCAGCGCGTTGCGATACCGTCGAGATGTTCATGGAGCGGGTGTCTCGCGCCGACCGGATATGTTCACGAGTCGTACGCTGGTGGTGAACACATGGCGCTTGTATTGATCGTTCGCCGCGGGAATCTCTTGTGCGCAAGAGCCATCCGCGGGTGGCTCGCCAAGGCAATACTTTTTCGTATCCGTATAGCCGGGAGTCGTGTCGCGGCTGCGGGCAAGAACGTACAGCTTCACCGCAACGACATTCATGAGTTCCGCGGCGGTACACGGCGTGGCTGCAGTACAGCGCTTGAAGAGATCGGGAGCGCCGTCGCCGCGGTTCGTGGGCTCAGCCTTTGTGGTCTCATCTACCCAGTCGACGACGTCGGAGTAATCGACGGGGTCACCCGTCTTGCTCGTGTCATCGATGCCGAGTTCGACGCGCAACGCTTCCACACCCTCGAGCAGTGGCACTGGAGGACGCTGGCTGACGACCCCACCGTCCACATCGAGCTGCGACCGCATCAACGTCGGTACCGTTTCGCCCGGCTTATCGGGATGCGCGATGTCGGCGATGTAGTAGATGTCTGAAATTACGCGGCGCTTGTCTGCGATCGTGCCGCTCGTGATGGGCAAGCTGGCGGGCGAACCTGTGCCCTCACAATCGCGCTTGTGCAGCGGGAAGACCGTCGTGCCCAGCACATAGTCGAACGAGTATTGCGAAGTGTTGTCCGGGATCGTGATCCAAGGTGAGCTCACGGTGGCCGTACGCGTGCCGCCGTTGTACGCGCTGATGTTGCGCATCTGACCTTGGCCTGCGCCGGCGATGATTCGAATCGTGACGCCCACGTACCCGCCGGTCACGGTGGCGGCGTTGGCGTCGAAGGTAATCGTGGTTGACGTTGCGCTCTCTGCCGTGCCGGCGAGCGACTCTGCCGCGCACGAGGAACCCTGCAAGTACGGGCGACCGGCTACGTCGGCATCGCAGTTACCCACGCCGGGGACACACGTTTCCGCATGCCGAACTACGAGCACGTCGCTACTAGCGCGTTTCGCGGGCCAGGTGCCGACACAGCCAGCGCCCGTCGGCAGCGCGTCCATCGACTGCACGGGGGTGCCGATGAAGTTGTTCTTATAAGTGCTGTTCCAGCTCGAAAAAGCGGCGCATGCATCAGGTACGCCGGTGGGGACATCGCCGGGGACGAGGCTCGCCGTCAGATCATCGAATTGCGGCACATATCCGCCCCAGTAGCCGGCGTGAACCAAGTCGTTCTGCAGAATCTGCACGGCGAAGCGGCCGTTCTCTATCATGCTGTTGGTTTTCGCCATCTCCTCATTCGCGCGGGCGAGGTTGAGGTAGACGTTCACGAGCACGATCAGCAGCAGGAGCGAAATGGTCATCGCGACCATCAGCTCCACGAGCGTGAATCCCGGTTGCCGGAGAGAAGTAGCCAAGCGAATTGGAGAGCGCTGTTCCATGATTAGTTGAGCGGTGCGATCTGCACGACCGTCGTTATGGCCCGCCGGCACAAGTCGTTCGGGCACTGCTCGGTGTCGTAGTCACCCTGGCCACAAGTGACGCTCTCGGGCGGCGCAGCGATCGGCGCCATTCCGCGCCATGCGACGGTGACGAGATATTCATTCGCCGACAGCGCCTCAATGCAGCCGCGAGCGCCAATCATGGCGCCTGCCTTGCTGCCACCGTCGACTTCGGCTGCACCCTGCAGGGCCTGACACCATTGCAGGGCGTCCAGGGCTTGACGGCTGCTCGTATCGACGGGACAGGCGTCCTCGGGTGCGGCGGTCGGATCGGGGAGGGGGCTTGCCGTACCTGTGACGTAATCCACAGCACGCTCGCGATTGGTCGTGATTCGGCTCGCCATGTCTTGCAAGAGCACGAGCGCTTGCGCGCGTTGGTAGCTCTCCATCTCGGAGATGCCCAGGCGCGATTGCAGACCTGCCAGACCGAGCAGCCCGATCGCGAGGATGACGACGGTGACCAACACCTCGATCATCGAGGTGCCTGTCTGAGCGCGCTTG
>CBJNAT010000721.1:0-2295 GCA_966434585.1 uncultured Gammaproteobacteria bacterium
ATCGTGGAGATCGACAACACCGCGCCGATCACCTCGGCCACTCGCGCGAGCCTCGGCCTGCAAGGTGTGACCGGGCTGCTCTTTATCGACCTGCGCGAGCTGGCGGGCGCCGATCCCAATGCGCCACTGAAGCAGGGTGAGCGTTATCCGGTGATCGAGTCGGTTGCATCGGACTTCGATGTGTTCCTCGCGAGTCTGCCCGAGCTGATGGGCCGCGCCAACGCGATCATCGAGCGTACGAGCCGCGTGTTCTCGGACGAGAATCTCGAATCGCTGTCGAGCACGTTGAAGAACCTGCGCGCCAGCACGGCAGGATTGCCCGATACGGCGCGCAACGCGTCCGCGCTGATTGCTGACATGCGCACCGCTGTGGCCGAGGTGAACAGCGCCGCCGGCAGCCTGCGTGGCATCGCGGAGGACGCGCGTCCGGAAGTCCAGGCCGCTTTGCAGCGCCTCGGCTCGATGGCGGCGAATCTGGATGCCGCATCGGCACGAGTGGATGGACTGGTCGCGAGCAGCGAGAACCAGCTTCAGCATTTCAGCACCCAAGGACTCTACGAGATCGAGCAGCTCGTCCGCGAAGCTCGTATGACCGCGCGCGAATTTCGCGATCTGTCGCGCTCGCTCAAAGAGAATCCATCCCAGCTTCTGTATCAACCTCCGCCGCAGGGAGTTCAAATCGATCCATGAGGACTCGGGTATTGGTGCTGGTGTGCTTTGGCTTGCTGCTGAGCGGCTGTGTCAGCTCGCTCCTCGAATCGAAGCAGCCGGTGGACACGATTTACGTTCTGGCGCCGCCCGAGCCTGTGCAAGCTGCGCAGCCGCCAGTACCAGCGGCTCTCGCGATTGCAACTCCGCGTCTAGCGCCGGGTCTCGAAGGCGCTCGCATTGCGGTGCTGAACGGTCGAGAACTCAACTACTACACCGGTGCCCGATGGGGCGCGGAGCTCAGTCAGCTCGTGCAGAACTTCATCGTGCTGACGCTCGCGGGCCAAGGCGAGTTTCGCAGCGTCGCTTCCGCGGATGTGCGCGCCCAGAGCGAGTACGTGTTGTATGTGGAGGTCGTGCATTTCCAGTCGGAGTACACGGGCGATGGAGCGCCGCAGGTGCACGTCGCGTTCACCGGGCGGTTGCTGAAGTTCACCGATCGCGCGTTGCTCGATACGCTGTCAGCCGACGTGCTCGTTCCTGCCGAGAGCAATCGCATGGGAGCCGTGATCGCAGCTTTCGAAACGGCGACACGTCAGGCGAGTACGCAGCTGGGCGAGAAGGTCGCGCGTGCGGTGAGGAATGCTGCCGTGGCGGGTGCCGCCGGTTAGAGGCCCTGCAGCCGGTCGGCGGCTAGTTTCAGCAGGGACAGCAGCGCCATGGCCCATTCTAGACTCGTCACGAGAATCAATCGGAGATTTGTCGTTCGAGTTCCTCGCTCGTCGTCAGCCAAGCCTCTTCCACCGACTCGAGCTGTGCGCGGGTCTCGCGCTGTGCACTCATTGCCTGCTGAAGTTCGGATTTGCGTTCGGCGGTATACAGGCTTGCGTCCGCCAACGTGTTCTCGAGGGTCGCGAGTTTCGCCTGCAGACTTTCCATCTCCTGCTCTAGCGTCCGTATCCGCTGTCGCAGTGGGCTCAAACGATTGCGCTTTTCGGCTTCGTCACGTTTGCGCTGACGCTTGGCTGCCTGGCCCGAGGGGCTGTCGTTCGTCGAGTCCGCATCCTGCGCGGCAGGTGCAGCGAGCAGCCGCGCGTAGTCGTCCAGATCGCCATCGAACTCGCGTACCCCTAGATCCGCCACCAGCAACAGCGTGTCTGCGACCGAGCGCAGCATGTGGCGATCGTGCGCGACCAGCACGACGGCGCCGTCGTAGTCCTGGAGCGCGACAGCGAGTGCCTGACGCATGTCAAGGTCGAGGTGGTTGGTCGGCTCGTCCAGCAAAAGTAAGTTGGGGCGACGGAAACTGACGAGCGCCAGCGCGAGCCGCGCCTTCTCGCCCCCTGAGAACGGGCCCACGGGTTCGAACACGCGCTCGCCGATGAAGCCGAAGCCGCCCAGGAATGTGCGCAGCTCTTGCTCTGCGGCGCGTTCGCCGAGCTCGGCCTCAACGGCTCGTAAGTGCTCGAGAGGCGACTCGCGCGCATGTAGTTGCTCGAGCTGATGTTGGGCGAAGTAGCCGATGCGCAGGTCGCGTGCGTCGGTGCGCTTACCGCTCGTGGCTGCGAGCGCGCCGGCCAGTAACTTGACCAATGTCGACTTGCCCGCGCCATTGCGACCGAGCAGCGCGATGCGTGCGCCCGGGGC
>CBJNAT010000722.1:0-2285 GCA_966434585.1 uncultured Gammaproteobacteria bacterium
CCAACACACCTTCGCAAGCGCATACGCCTCCATGTCGACTACGTCACACGGCAAGCCGCCCAGATCCGTGGCAAACGAGTCGCCGCTCCCGCAGCGCCCTCTCGGCAGTCCCGGAATGTGCACTGCGAAATGCAGAATCTTAGGCACCTCATCGTAGGGTGTGACGCCGATCTCGAAGCCGAGCGGTCGCACGTCCATATCGCGCTGCATGAACTCCGAACAGGATACGAGCTCGCCCGTGCGGAACGTACCGCTGCCGGCCGAGCCGAAGTTCACGACGAGGGGCAACGGCTCACTGCGCTCAACGTACTCGCTAAAACGCCTCGTCAGCGCGATCGCGGCGTTCACCTTACCGATGCCGGTGTACAGAACAGAAATGTTCTCGGCCTCGAACACGCCCTCCCCTTCCGCGGGCAAGGCCATGACCACCAACGTGGGCGAGCTATGCATAGCGAATGGCCGAGCGCACACCCATCGCCGAATGAGCCTGCGAATTCAGACCGATGTCGATGAGCGTGGCGATGGCGACGACCTTGAAACCTGCTTCCGTGCACAGCGTTTGTGCCGCCTGCATCGTTCCGCCGGTCGCGTACACGTCATCCACGATGAGCAGTCGACCGGCGCCTGGCTGCACTTCGAGATAGTCCTCGCCGTACTCGAGGCTGTAAGCGGCGATGTGCACCGGTGGCGGCAACTTGCCGCGCTTGCGGATCGCCACGAATCCCTTGCGGCGCCGATATGCCAACGCGCCTGCGAGCATGAAACCCCGTGACTCGATGCCGCCGATCATGTCGATCCCGTTCCATTCGGGCGTCGTGAACAGCGCGTCCATCGCATCGATCGCGCCATTGAAGTCGCGGCGCAGGAGCGGACCGATGTCGCGAAACAGAATGCCCGGCTTCGGGAAGTCGGGTACATCGACGATGAGAGGTTTGAGCTCACTCACGGCACATCTTCCATCGACGTGTGAAGTGCTGGATGTCCGCCTTCGCGGAAATGAAGTCTACTTCTTGTACTTCGCGCCGACGCGGCCATACGCCTCGCGGAACGAAATACCTTCCTTGACGACGAGCGCGTTCGCTTCTTCCGCCGCGTGAATCGAAGGATCGAGCTGGATCCGGTCCTTGCGGAATTTCAGTTGTGCGAGCGCACTCGGCAGGATGTCGAGCGTGTCCATGCACAGATCGATGCCACGGAAGAGCGGTGCTTTGATCAGTTGCAGATCGCGCTGATAACCGGATGGCAGCTTCGCGACGATACCAAGCACCTCGATGAGGCAGGCCTGCGCACTTGCGCTGCGGCCGCGAATCAACTCGAACACGTCCGGGTTGCGCTTCTGCGGCATGATCGAGGAACCCGTCGTGAACGCCGCCGGCAATTCCACGAACGCGAATTCTTGCGTATAGAACAGCAGCAGATCGGATGCGAGTCGCGCGACGTCCTGCATGACGGTCGCGATGTGGAAGAGCAGCTCGGCCTCCGCTTTGCCACGCGACAGCTGCACCGCAGTCACGGGGTCGTGTACTTCGGCGAAATGCAGTGCGTGCGTCGTCTTCGTGCGGTCGAGCGGCAGATTCGGCGTCCCGTAACCCGCAGCGGAGCCGAGAGGATTCTTGCCGATGCGTCGATGCACGTGGCGAAGCGCATCGGCGTCATCGCGCAGCTCGACAGCGAATGCGCCCGCCCACAGCGGCACCGAGCTCGGCATTGCTTGCTGCATGTGGGTATAGCCCGGCAGCAGCGTGTTCGCTTCGCGTGCAGCAACATCATCGAGTGCGTCAGCGACTGCGATCGTACGCGACTTCAGCTCTTCCACCGCATCACGCAGATAAAGACGCAGCGCCGTGAGTACCTGGTCGTTGCGCGAACGCCCCAGATGCACTCGACCGCCCGCCTCCCCAATCTTCGCCGTGAGCAGATTCTCGAGTGCGGTCTGTCCGTCCTCGTGCTCGAGCTTCACCTGCCACTCACCGCGCGCGTGAGCCGCACCGATGTCGGTGAGTCCGCTGCGGATCGCGTCGAGATCGGCTTGTGACAACAAGCCCTGTGCGTTCAGCATCTCGGCATGGGCGATCGAGGCCCGCACGTCGTAGGCGACGAGCCGGTTGTCGAGCGCGTGATCCTCGCCAGCGGTGTAGCGCAGCACCCGCTCATCGAGCGGCGCGCCTTTATCCCAGAGGCGGGTCATGGTCGCGCTCCGCGCGGCCGGGCTGGGGGCTGGAGGTTGGGGGCTGGAGGTAGAAAAGAGGACGGGCACAGGTCCGCGAACGAAATGCCACCGTGTC
>CBJNAT010000723.1:0-2280 GCA_966434585.1 uncultured Gammaproteobacteria bacterium
GTGCGCGACGAGCGGAAAGATCGAGGCCATCAGCAATGCGTGCGTTGCCCCTGCGGCTTCGATGTCGTCCCAGAAGGTACTGACCGAAAAGCGGGGCCAAATCGCAACGCGCGTTGCGCCGACGATTGCACCGAGCACATTCGTCAAAGCCGCCGAATGAAAGAGCGGCAGACACGTCCAGGTGATGTCCTCGCGAGTCTGCGGCGCCGCTCGCAGCTGCTGACGACCCTGCATGCACATGTAGTTGTGGCTGATCATGCAGCCTTTGGAAGGACCCGTCGTCCCCGACGTGTAGATGAGGCACGCCAGATCCGCGGGTTGCACGACGATCGGTAGAGGCGAACCGTCCTGTCCGCGATGAGCGTCGAGTATCTCCACAGCGAGCCTGCTGCGCACAGAACCGAACTCTCCGCGGCACAGGACAATCGCCAGCTCGGGTAGGTGCTCGTCGATCTCCGTGAAGCGCTCGAGGTAATGAGGTTCGCAGATGGCGATGCGGGCGCTGGTGTCGTTGATCTGGTGGCGCAAAAACTCGCCGCGATAAGCCGTGTTGATCGGCACCCAAATGGCGCCGAGCTTATTGATGGCGAACCAGCAGGTGAACACGTCCATGCTGGTGTCGAGAAGCGTGACCACGGTGTGGCCTTGGCTGACGCCGAGTGCTGCGAGTGCACGCGCCATCGCATTCGCCCGTCGGTCCACCTCGCCGAAGGTGATGCGCTCGCCGTTGACGTTGACGAACTCATCCGTACCGTGTGCTTCCACTGCACGCGCGAGCGCGTGCATCACGGTGTCGCGCGGACCTGGGCGATAGCTTCGGGAGTGCATGGATAGTTGCGCGCTTACCGCTGGCGATTGAGCAGTCATACGAGGGGGAGCGTCACCGTTGGCTTACGACGCAAGCTTGGTGCCGGTATTCACTTCCTCCACAACGATCATCACGGTGGCGTCACGCTGCAGGAACTTCAGTTCATCTTCGACGAGTACGGGATTGATCTTCGGATCATTGAAGATGCGCGACATTTCCATGACCGCCGCCTGGTCCTTGACATACATTTCAGTGATGCAGTCGTAACCGATGTCGTAAGGCGGCGGCTGCGTTCCCGCGGGAACGTTGCTCGGATTACGGGCTGCGAACAGTGGATAGTTGCGCTTGTAATCTAACAGCAGGTGCCCGATGTACTTCTGCGCGAGCTTCACATGACTGGTCTCGTAGTGATTCCGGAAGTGCTCCGGTGTCGTCCCCTCTTTGCGCTTGAGAAAGAAGATGACTTTGACGGTCATGAGAATCTCCTGGCGTTCATTCATCGACCGAGCGCTTCGAGCGCCGCCTTCGTGTCGCTGTAGATGGGCGAACAGAGCAGGACTTTGCCGTTCTTGATGCGCCAGACTTCGGCTAAGGGAATATCGAGGGTCTTGCCCGTGGCGTTCGCAGTGGCACGGAAGCGGCCGTAGGCCATGACGTATTCGTCGCCGTAGACGATTGCGTCAGTGTTGAAGCTCAAGCCGTTCCAATAGCCGAATACGTTTTGGATCCCTGCCTTGATCGCCTCGCGGCCGCGGAACGTGCCGCCGTAAGGCAAGGACTCGGCCTCTGTGAGCTCAGAGTTCTCGTCGAAGTCCGCCAGGAATCCGTCCAAATCTCCGCGTTGGAAGAGTGCCGCGTAGGCATCCTCGACGACTTGTCTTGCTGTCTTTGTTGGTTTGGTGTTCATCGGATGCTCCACATGCAACAGCAGGGCTTATAGAGGCAGAGCGCCGTGGAACGCCAGTGCGTATCTGGTGCGGAACAGTCCCAGTTCTCTGAGAGGCAACGGCCTGCACGGTCTTGTGAATGAAGACGCGAGCAATGAATGGAGCTTTATTTGCGAGCCGGTGCGTTTGCAAACGTAACGACGGCGCTGCCCTCGGTGCTGCGTACACCATTTTGAGCCTCCACCCAGACTTCGAGTGTGACGCGTCGACCTTCAATTTCTGTGATCCGACCTCGTGCAGTGATGTACTCGCCTTCGAGATCCAGTGCGCGATAGCGCGCGCTCAAGCGATTGAGTACGCCGTCATTGCCCAACCAGCGCTGCACGCCTTGACCCATCAGTGCGTACTTGTACGTGCCCTGAATGGGCGTGCCGGGTAGATTCATTTCCTTGGCAAGGCGCTCGTCGTAGTGCAACGGAAGGTAGTCGTTCTCAGCCGCACACCATTCCACGAGCAGTTGTCGAGTGATTGGACCCTTGTTGAGCGGCGGGATTTCTTGGCCGACGCGTAATTGCTCGAGCACCT
>CBJNAT010000724.1:0-2261 GCA_966434585.1 uncultured Gammaproteobacteria bacterium
GTCCTCCAGGAGGCCCAGGTTGATGCCCAAGCGGACGCTGGACAGAAGATCCATCGTCTCTTCGGAGGTCATCATCGTGGCCGAGCGGAGGGTACCGAAGGCGCGGCTCACCTTGTCGTGGAGGGCGTCGCGACTTTCGCGGCCCAGCGCCGACCGCGCCTGCCGCTCCGGGTACGATGAACGTGTTCGGCACCACGGCCCCGAGATTCTGGATGTTGGCGACGCCGCGCTCTTCGAGCGTATCGGCGGACAACGCCGTAATCGCAATCGGCGTCGACTGCACGCTCTCACCGCGATACCGCGCCGTGACGATGACTTCTTCCAGGCCGCTGCTCGCGCCTGCGGCCGTGTCTTGGGCGATCGCACCCATGCTCACGCTGCCAAGCACAGCGCACGTCGTCGCTGCAGCCCAACGCCTTTTACTTAGTTGTTTGCTCATGATCGGTAAGTTCTCCCCCGATGTGGTGTACACATGAACTGCATCATTCGAAGTAGTCGACTTCTAATGCACAGTACGAAATTGGAAGACCGTATTTACCTATCGGGAAGATAGGCAGGCGCCTACCGCGAACAGATGTTGCGTGCAACGCCCCGGGGACCAAAGCGCATGCAGCCAATCACTCGACGATGCATCGAAAAAGGGGTGAATCCCTGAGTCTTGCCGAGGTAAGTCCGCCGGCATGCGAAAGATGCCTGCTGACACGATGCTACTGCAGCGCGGATGTCAAACCGAGTCAGCTGTACACGCCGCCATCGATCGAATAATCCTGCGCCGTCACATAGGCGGATTCATCGCTGGCCAGATACACATAGAGCGGCGCGATCTCCTGGGGCTGCGCCTGGCGTGCGAGCGGCACCATCTTGCTCACGAGTTCCTCCAGTGCGGCGCGGCCGCCAACGAAATCGATGGCCGGCTGGTTGAAGGGCGTATCCACGAATCCTGGACACACGGTGTTCACGCGAATCTTGTGCGGCGCGAGCTCCAGCGCGGCGGTCGCGCTGAATGCTCGGACTGCGCCTTTCGATGCGGCATAGGCACACAAGCCGGGGCCAGAACGCTTTGCAGCAAGCGAGGCGGTGTTGACGATCGATCCGCCACCGGCATTGCGCAGATGCGGCGTTGCGTACTTCGTCGTGAGAAAGCAGCCGCGCACATTGATAGCCATCAGCGAATCCCAGCGCGCGGTCGTAAAGCTGTCGAGCGGCCCTGCGTATTGCACACCTGCGTTATTCACGAGCACATCGAGGCCGCCGAGCCACGCGACACCTTGAGAGATCAGGGCGGCGACACTCTCCTCTACGGATACGTCGCATTGCACGAACTTCGCGCTCGCTCCCAATTGTGCGGCTGTATCCCGGCCGCGATCGCTGATGTCCCCGATCACGACGCGCGCGCCTTCGGCGATGAAGGCATTCGCGATCGCCTGCCCGATGCCCGTTGCTGCGCCCGTGATGATCGCGCGCTTGTTCTGTAGACGTCCGCTCATGATGGGTACTCTCGCTGTGCAAGATTGGGTTCTGTGGTTCGCCGCGGCATGCGACGGCGCGTAGCCAGCCAATCGATGCTCGCGCGCCGCTCGACCGCTCCCCAGATGCCCTTTGGCTCGAACAACATGACGGCGACCGCCGCGGCGCCGAGCAGCATCAAGTACCAATTGCCGGCGTCGGCGAGCACCGTACGCATGAAGAAGTAGATGGCCGTGCCGATAATCGGCCCTTCGATCGTGCCGATGCCGCCGATGATCACGATGAACAAGACCACGACCACCCAGTTCGCATCGAACGCGGCGCCCGGGTCGAGGTGAAACACCGCCATGTAATAGGCCGCACCCGCTGCACCGCACACACCCGCTGCGAGCACGAAGCTGGCAAATCGTATGCGCCAGACGTGGATACCGGCGGCCAACGCTGTGTGTTCGTTGTCGCGCACCGCCCTTTGCGCAAGACCGAAGCGGGTCTGCAGCAGTGCGTACAGACCGACGACGCAGATCGCCGCGAGCAGCACCGCCACCCAGTAGTTGCCCAGGGTCACCCAGGAGCGGTCCATCGAGCGCGTTGCGGTCAAGGGCATGCCGCTCACTGCGCCCAACCATTCGCTTTGCGAGACGTAGAGACGTGCGACTTCCGCGAGCACCCAAACGCCGATGGCGAAATAGGCATCACGCAAGCGCAACAGCAACGGCGCCATGAGCGCAGCGCAGGCGGCCGAAAACACGAATGCCGCGGGCAACAGCAGGAATGGATTGATGCCCGTGGCATTC
>CBJNAT010000725.1:0-2255 GCA_966434585.1 uncultured Gammaproteobacteria bacterium
CATAGTTGGCGCCGCGCTCGATGAGGTTCAACTCGTCCCCGCCCTGAGGTCCCATCTCGTGCACCCAGAGCCTGTCCTGCGCATCGAAGGCGATGCCCAATGGATTGCGATGCCCTATCGTCCACAGTTGCGCTGTGACACCGCCGCGATCGACGAACGGGTTGTCGCGCGGCACCGAGCCATCGTCGTTCAAGCGCACGACCTTGCCGAGGTTCGACTTCATGTCCTGCGCAGGACCGAACTTTTGCCGCTCGCCGGAGGTGATGAACAGATGGCCCTCCGGCGCGAACGCAAGACGATGACCGTAGTGACCTTGGCCAGTGACCTTCGGCACCTGACGCCAGATTACTTGGACATCTTGTAGCTGACCGCCACCCGCGTCATCGAGCGCGAGCTTGGCACGCGCTACTGCGGCGCCGCTCAGGTTGCCTTCACCGGCCTCGGCATAGCTCAAGTAGATGAGACCATTGGTTTTGAATTGCGGATGCAGGATTACATCGCCGAGCCCGCCCTGCCCGCCGTATGCAACAGCGGGCACACCGCGAACCGTTTCGGCGCGACCACCGATGCGATACACCTTCAGTGCGCCTTTCCTCTCCGTGACGAGCAGCCGGCCATCGGGCAGGAACGTCATTGCCCACGGTTCGTTGAATTGCTCGATCACGCTCGCAGTGAACGGCAGCTCTGCAGGTGCCGCGTGAGCCACTCCCGTCGCTGCACCGTGTACCAGGATCGCAACGAGCCCCGCCAACGCCATGCGATGACTACATCGTTTCATGCGCATCACAAAATCGGCTTCCCGCCTGTCACCGCAACGGTTGCACCGGACACATAGCTCGATTCGTTGCTCGCGAGCATGACATAGACAGGTGCCAACTCGCAGGGCTGCGCTGGCCGCTTCATCGGCACTTGCTCGCCGAAGTGCTGCACTTTCTCCTGCGGCATCGTCGCAGGAATGAGCGGCGTCCATACAGGACCTGGCGCGACGGTGTTCGCGCGAATGCCCTTCTCGGCGAGCAGTTGGGCGAGACCCGCCGTGAAGTTCTGAATCGCGCCCTTCGTCGTTGCATAGGCGAGCAGCTGCGGGCTCGGCGTATCTGCGTTGACGGAGGCCGTGTTGATCACGCTGCTACCGGACGGCATGTGCGGTACGGCGGCCTTCGTGATGTAGAACATCGACGAGATGTTCGTGGCAAATGTCTTGTCCCACTCTTCGTCCGAGATCTCCTCGATCGATTCGAATGTCATTTGATGTGCCGCGTTGTTGACGAGAATGTCGATGCGACCGAAGGCTGCGACAGCCTTCTTCACCAGCTCACGACAGTGCGCAGCCTCGGCGATATCGCCCGGCACTAGAAGACACTCACGGCCCGCCGATTCGACGAGCCGCTTCGTCTCTTCCGCATCCTCGTGTTCGTCGAGGTAGCTCACCACGACGTCCGCACCTTCGCGGGCGAACGCGAGCGCGACGGCGCGACCGATGCCGGAATCGCCACCCGTGATGACTGCCTTCTTGTCTTGCAGGCGCCCCGAGCCAACGTACGTGTCTTCACCGTAATCCGGCTTCGGTTGCATCTGATCGCTCGAACCGGGCAACGATTGTGACTGCGGCGGAAACGGCGGCTTCGGAAACGACTGTTGCTGCAACATGTGAGAATCCTTCCATGCAGACGTTGAGATGCCTACCGAAGACGGGCGCACCGCCGGAAGTTCCTCGCACATGAAGCGTGCAACGCGCGATCTATGCGGCGAAGACCTCGGAAAACGGTGTCGGCTCAGGCCGCGGGCCAGCGTCCTTGCAACAGGATCCACCACCACAGCGTCATCGAGGAGCTCCTATGCCGCACACCATCCGCTTACACCGAGTCCTGCGCGCGAAGCCCGAACGTGTGTACCGCGCCTTCATCGACGCCGACGCCATGGCCAAGTGGCTGCCGCCCAATGGCCTCACGGGCAAAGTGCATTCACTCGACGCGCGCGTGGGCGGCACGTACAAGATGTCATTCACCAACTTCTCGACCGGCTCGTCACACTCGTTTGGCGGGAAGTTCCTCGAGCTAGTGCCGCATGAGCGTATTCGCTACTCGGACCGCTTCGATGATCCGAATCTGCCGGGCGAGATGATCACGACGATCGTGCTCGAGCCAGTCACCAGCGGGGTCGACGTGAGCATCACCCAGGAAGGCGTTCCCGATGTCATTCCGGCCGACGCGTGCTATCTCGGCTGGCAGGACTCGCTCACGCTGCTCGCCAAG
>CBJNAT010000726.1:0-2255 GCA_966434585.1 uncultured Gammaproteobacteria bacterium
AAGCAGTACGGTAGCCGCACCGAAGTCGGGCTCGAGCAGCAGCAGCCCGGCGGCGGCGACGAGCAGCGCCAGCGGCTTCAAAAAGCCACGCACGTCTTCTCTCAGCTCCTCCTGGCGTCGCACGACGTAGCTCGCTAGGTACAACAACATCAGCACGCGCGTGAGCTCGGACACTTGGAAGTTCAACGCACCGAGCCGCAGCCAGCGGCGGCTGCCGTTCACCTCGTGTCCGACGCCGGGAATGAGCACGATGATCAACAGCACGAACGCAACGATCAGTAGTGGAATCGACAAGCGCTGCCATACGACCGTCGGGACGGCCATCGCAAAGAAAGCCGCTACGCAGCCGAGCGCCACTCCTATGAGCTGACGCTCGAGGAAATAGAACGGATCTTGCAACTGGCGCTCGGCGATCGAGATCGACGCCGACGTCATCATCACGAGCCCGAACAGCACGAGCGCGACGGTCGTGAGTAGCAACACCGGATCGATGTTCCAGCTGCGCGAGCGGGCATTCGAGCGTGCGAACGTGGGTGCGACGGCACTCATGACGTGAGCCCCCGCACCGCCTCCGCAAACACATCGCCGCGATGCGCATAGTCGCGGAACATGTCGAGGCTCGCGCACGCCGGCGACAACAACACGGTGTCGCCCGGACGAGCCACGTGCGCTGCTAACCGCACTGCATGATCCATGTCAGCAGCCCGTTCCGTCTGACACACGTCAGACAAGACAGCATCGAGCGCCGCCGCATCCTGACCGATCAGAATGACGTCGCGCACCTTGCCGCGGAATGCGTCGGCGAGCGGCGTGAAATCCTGTCCCTTACCTTGCCCACCTGCGATCACCACGAGCGGACCTTCCATCCCGGCGACCGCGGCCAGTGTCGCGCCTACGTTGGTGCCTTTGGAGTCATCCACGTAGCGCACACCGGCGACGTCGGCTACCCACTGCGAGCGGTGCGGCAAGCCGGAGAAAGCCCGCAGCGCCTTTACGCACGGCAGCAGCGGCAGCCCGAGCGCTTCGCACATCGCGAGCGCCGCCAAGGCATTCGCCGCGTTGTGCGCACCGGTGATCTTCAACTCGCTCATGCCGACGATGCGCTGCGGCCCGCGCATCAGATAGAGATCGTCACCATCGCGAAGTGGGTAGAAGTTGGCGCCGCGCTCCGCATCGAGGCTGAAGCTGATCACACGTGCAGCATGCGTCGGCATCGCACGCACGTACGGATCGTCGAGATTCACGATCGCAACCGTTGCACCCACGAACAACCGTGCTTTGGCCGCCGCGTAATCGTCCATGCCGTCGTAGCGATCCATGTGATCGGACGTGACATTCAGTACGGCTGCCGCGGCACAGCGCAGCGACTGTGTGGTTTCGAGCTGAAAGCTCGAAAGCTCGAGTACGTACAGCTCAGGCGTCGGTTCACTCAGCAGATCGAGCGCCGGCCGGCCGAGATTGCCGCCTGCGAGCGTCTTGCGGCCGGCCGCTTCAGCCATCAACGCGACCAGCGTGGTGACGGTGCTCTTGCCGTTCGTACCCGTGATCGCTGCGATCGGCGCCTTCGCGGCACGCGCAAACAGCTCGATATCACCGACGATGGGTATCGCGCGACGGGTCGCCTCCTGAAGAAATGGCTCGCGCACCGCCACACCGGGCGAAACGATAACGAGCGCCGCACGATCGAGCAGCTCTGGGGCGAACCCGCCAACTTTCACTTCCGCATGGGGCGCGAGTGTTCGAATCTGCTGCAGCTCAGGCGGCTCGCGTCGACTGTCCGTCACAACGAAGCTCTCGCCGCGCGCGGCAAGGTAACGCACACAAGACAAGCCGGTGCGCCCAAGCCCCACGATCACATTCGTGGCACTCGCGCTCGCTGGCGTTGTTTGTGCGGTGGCCGGCATCAACGCACCTTCAACGTCGCAAGGCCGATCAACACGAGCACCACGGAGATGATCCAGAAGCGCACGATCACCTTGGGCTCGGGCCAGCCCTTGAGCTCGTAATGGTGGTGAATCGGAGCCATCCTGAAGATGCGCTTGCCCGTGAGCTTGAACGAGGCGACCTGCAGCATCACCGAGACGGTTTCGATGACGAAGATGCCGCCCATGATGAACAACACGATTTCCTGACGGACGATGACGGCGACCACGCCCAGCGCCGCGCCGAGAGCCAGCGCGCCGATGTCACCCATGAACACGGACGCGGGATAGGTGTTGAACCAGAGGAAGCCGAGGCCTGCGCCAACCATCGTC
>CBJNAT010000727.1:0-2252 GCA_966434585.1 uncultured Gammaproteobacteria bacterium
CTATTCGCCGACATGGGGCGCGAGATCGCGTGTGTCATCGTCGAGCCCATAGCCGGCAATATGAACTGCGTCCTGCCGGTGCCAGGTTTTCTCGAAGCGCTGCGTGCCGTTTGCGATCAGCACGGGAGCCTCTTGATCTTCGATGAGGTGATGACAGGTTTTCGGGTGGCGCTCGGTGGTGCGCAGGCGTTCTACGGCATACGCCCGGACCTCACCACGCTTGGCAAGATCGTCGGCGGTGGCATGCCGGTCGGCGCTTTCGGCGGCCGACGCGATGTCATGGAAAAACTGGCACCGCTCGGCCCCGTGTACCAGGCGGGCACCCTCTCCGGCAATCCCGTCGCCATGGCAGCCGGACTCGCAACGCTCGATGGGATCGCCGTGCCGGACTTTCACACGCGCCTAACCGAACGCACGCAGCAATTGGTGCAAGGTCTCGCGGAAGCCGCCAAGCGCGCCAGCATCCCATTCGCTACGACTCACGTCTGCGGCATGTTCGGGCTGTACTTCACAAGCGATGGACCCGTGCGCTACTTCCGGCAAGTCATGGCCTGCGACAGCGAGCGCTTCAAGCGCTTCTTCCACGGCATGTTGCAGGAAGGCGTCTATCTCGCGCCGTCCGCGTTCGAAGCGGGATTTGTCTCGGCGGCGCACACCGAACACGACATCGAGGAGACGATCGCCGCAGCCCAGCGCGCCTTCAGCCGCTTGAGCTAGTGGATCACCTGGGAAACCGCGCGTGGGCGAACACTTGCCGGCGCAACACGCTGTGTGCTGAGGTAGGCGACCACGGCATCCGCACCGCGAGCCGCCGAAGACTCCCCCTCGACCAAGCCGAACGAATCATGGACGTACGCACGCTGGGCCGGGGCGGACTCCCCGTGCTCGGCGAATGCAGAGTGCAACGTGGGCTCGAGAGCATCGAGGGATTCGATCACTGGGCCCAAGTGCCAGAACAAATAATTCGCATCGTTGCGCCAGCGCACACTGTGAGCATTCAAGAACACGCAGGGGCGCGGGTGATTCAAGAACTCCACGACTTGGCTGCTGACATCGCCGAGGTAGAGATCAGCGGCGTGGAGGTAGGTCATGTCGACGCATTGCTCGCTGCCCAGGTCGATGCGCACGTTCGGCAACTCGGCATAGCGTGCAAAGACGCGGTACTTGGCAGCAGTGGGCGGATCGAAGAGCTTCACGTGCGGGGCAAAAATCAGATTCCATTCCGGGTGCTCGGCAAAGAAGTCGAGGATGCCGAAGCCCATCGCGGGCCACGAGGACAACTCAGGCGTCGAGTGCGGGTTGTAGAGCACGACGGGCCGATCGTTCGCAAATAACTGCGCCGGCTGCTGCGTTCGCAGCCAATCCAACTTCGGATAGATACCCGTGATATAGCAACCCGGCCGCACCTGGCCCGCAGCGAGCAATCTTGCTTCGAGCTTGCGCCCGCCCATGAGCACGAGATCGAACTGATGAATGTCGCTCGCGAAGCCGACGGCGCGATCCCCTGCGCCATGTCCTGACCAGATGAGCTTCGTTCGAGTAAGGCCGAAGCGCCGCAAGAGGAGCGAGGTGCGCTCCGGCGTGACGATCGCATCGAAGGAACGCAAGTAAGCCAGATTGCGCAGCAGCAGCCTGCGTTTACGCTTGTAGCGAACACGCCTCAGCAGGACATTCTTGAGACAGTCGATCTGGATGTGAGAATCGGGTGCATGCCGATGGAGCAGTCGCCGAATGAAGTCCGCCTGCTCGTCCGTGACACACGCAGCGCGCACTTGAACATGCGGATGGCGCATCGCCAACTCCGCCGCTATGGGCAAGGAATGCAGGATCTGATGCACCTGCGCAATGTACGGAAAGACGACCTTCATTGGAGATAGACCTAACCAACCAACAGGCGGCACGTATTGGACGATACAGCCCCGTGAATCATTCGCGGCACCAACTCACCTTTCGAGCGCCTGCGAGCTTATTCGCACATCAACCCCGTGCTGGTAGGAGCCGCGCCAGCGCCTCCACCGCCGTGGGCGCACCATTGGTCAAGCCTAGTTGCCTCGAGGTCCGCTGCAAGTCGGTCAGTCGCGCAGGATCCTCGATGAGGGAAACCACCGCCGCCGCGATCGCGTCCGCATCCAGCGCGGCCGGTACGCTCACACCGTGTTCGACACAGCGGCGGATGCGCTCAGTCTGATCACCGGCAACAGGCACGGCGACCGCGGGCACCTGATTGGCGATGGCCTGCAGCAAGAGGCTAC
>CBJNAT010000728.1:0-2250 GCA_966434585.1 uncultured Gammaproteobacteria bacterium
AGGGGGTGATCGGAGAGACGGAAGAGAAGGTGGTCTCCACCGACTTCCGCGGCGATGCACGGACGTCTATCTTCGACGCGGAAGCCGGCATCGCACTCGACGGCACGTTCGTGAAGATCGTGTCGTGGTACGACAACGAGTGGGGTTATTCGAGCAAGGTTCTGGAGATGGCTCGCGTCATTTCGAAGTAAGGGAAACTGGGCGGGGCCACGGGCTACGGGCGACGGTAAGAGCCCGAGTCCCTTCTGGCCGTAGCCCGTAGCCCGTCGCCCGTCGCCCGTCCACAGGAGCTGTCTTCGATGCCGATCCTCCGCATGACTGATCTCGATTTGCGCGGCAAGCGCGTGTTGATCCGTGAGGATCTGAACGTCCCCGTGCAGGACGGTGTCGTCACGAGCGATGCGCGTATTCGCGCGTCTTTGCCCACGATTCAGGCCGCGAAGAATGCCGGGGCACGCGTGCTCGTGATGTCCCATTTGGGCCGGCCGGAAGAGGGCGTTTACAACGCAGAGTTCTCGCTGGCGCCGGTTGCGCAGCGCCTGTCGGAGCTGCTCGGGTTCAAGATCCGTTTCGAAAAGAACTGGCTCGATGGGGTGCAGTGCGAACCCGGGGAGGTCGTACTGCTCGAAAATGTGCGCTTCAACAAGGGCGAGAAGAAGGACAAGGAAGATCTCGCGCGGAAGATGGCCGCACTGTGCGACATCTACGTGATGGACGCATTCGGCACGGCGCATCGTGCCGAAGCGAGTACGCATGGGGTGGGCAAGTACGCGCCCGTGGCTTGCGCCGGCCCGCTGCTCATGAACGAGCTGGTTGCATTGGAAACCGCGCTCGAAAAGCCGAAGCGCCCGCTGGTAGCAATTGTTGCGGGGTCTAAGGTGTCCACGAAGCTCACTGTGCTCGAGACACTCCTCAGCAAAGTCGATCAGCTCATCGTCGGCGGCGGCATCGCGAACACGTTCTTGGCGGCATCGGGTCTGAATATTGGCAAGTCGCTGGCTGAAGGGGACATGCTCGATATCGCGCGAGGGCTGCTCAAACGTTCGAAGGAATTGAAAGTCGAGATTCCGCTGCCGACCGACGTGGTAGTGGCGAAGGAGTTCTCCGCGAACGCTGAAGCAGATGTGAAGCGCGTGGATCAGGTGAAGGCGGACGAGATGATTCTGGACATCGGCCCCGACACCGCAGAGCGATTCGCCAAGCTGTTCGCCAACGCGGGCACGATCGTCTGGAACGGCCCTGTGGGCGTGTTCGAGTTCGACCAATTCGGTGAAGGCACGCGCGTGCTTGCACAGGCCATCGCGCGCAGTTCTGCTTTTTCGATTGCAGGGGGTGGCGACACACTGGCGGCGATCGAGAAGTACGGCGTCGAAGAAGGAATCTCGTACATCTCCACGGGCGGCGGCGCATTTCTCGAGTTTCTCGAGGGTAAGAAGCTGCCGGCGGTGGCGATGCTGGAGGAGCGAGCGAACTAGGAGAAATGGGCCAGGAGGGCTCTGGGCCATTGGGCTCTGGCCTGAGTAAGAGCAGACGTTCTTCCTTTCTTGCCAGGGCCCAAGAGCCCAGAGCCCTCCTGGCCCAAGTCATCATTCCCCTGCGCCCATCTTCACGCACGCGCACGTAAACTCACTCGTGCCCAACATCTCAAAGGTGCGGCCATGCCTCGGCGTACGAAAATTCTGACGACTCTCGGACCGGCCACGGACGACCCGAAGGTGCTCGCTGAGCTCCTGAGAGCGGGCGCCGATGCCGTACGCATCAACTTCTCTCATGGCCAGATCGAGCAACACGCGCGGCGCGTGAAGATGGTGCGTGAGATTGCCGCGGAGATGCACAAATGGGTGGCGGTGCTCGGCGATCTGCAAGGTCCCAAGATCCGCATCGAGCGTTTTGCCGAAGGCAAGGTGATGCTCACCGAGGGTGATGCGTTCACGCTCGATGTCTCGCTCGATTCTCACGACGGCACTGCCAAGGCGGTCGGCGTCGCTTACAAGCGCTTGCCGCAAGATGTGCACGCAGGTGACACGCTGTTGCTGAACGATGGGCAGATCGTGCTCGACGTCACGGACGTCGACGGGCCCCGCATCGATACGCGCGTGGTGGTCGGTGGCGAGCTCTCGGACAACAAAGGCATCAACAAGCAGGGCGGGGGGCTCTCCGCGGGTGCCCTGACGGACAAGGATCGCGCCGACATCCGTATGGCGGCCGAATTGGGTGTGGACTATCTCGCCGTCTCGTTTGCCCGCGATG
>CBJNAT010000729.1:0-2248 GCA_966434585.1 uncultured Gammaproteobacteria bacterium
CATGCCGACTGGCCAAGCAAACTCGAGCGTCATCAGACTACGGCCAACTTCGCGCCGGTCGTCTCGGAGTAGCTGCTTGAGCCACTCCCTGACGGGCTCGCGCCCAGCAGCGGTCGCGAAGAAAAACGCCGAAACGCGTTTGAGACCTGACTTCGCCATGACACCTCCTTGTGCCTGTAGGTGCACTGTACCCTATGCGGTACAGGGGCTTCAATACGGGTCCGTCGCTTCGCGCGGGCAGCTGGCCCAGATGCGAAATTGGGTACCTTGCTTGGACTTGACCCGGTAACCCACGGAAATGACGACGTCGAGACTGTAGAAATCGACCGGTCTATCCGAGGAAGCAATGTGCAGATTTTGCACATTGCTTTTTCTGTCCAGCTCCTGCTCCGTGAATAAGTTCTTAACGTGCCTCGCTTTCAAATTGAACGAGATCGATCAGCGTGGCCTGCGTGCCTTCGATCTGCGAAGACAAGACGGCTTCCTTGCGAACGAAGGCATAGATCAACCACTCCGCGGAAGGAACCATCTGCGCAGCGAGCTCGAGCCTGCGCAGCGCCTCTTCGGCTGCGCCCAACCGCTGCCGGAGAACTCCCTGGATCCGAATGGGCGAGGATTGCACCGGTAATGAGTGCGGCACGAAGGCCTGCACCGGCTGGCACGTCCGCTCAGATCGGGTTCGCGCCGTCGAGCTGCGTATGTGTATCGGCGTGTCGTGCGCGCGGGTGCAGACGAAGAAGTCGTTCTTCCATTCCTTTCTGTGCGACTTCCGCTCGCTTGCGATCCGTGATGTCGCGGTTGACTTCGAGAACGAGCCAGCGGCCGTCTCGTTGTGAGAGCAATGCAAGTCGCCCCTCGACCGCCACGACGCACCCGTCGCGCGTTGTGTGTTGTAACTCGCCGACCCAGACGCCGTAACGCGCAAGCTTTTCTTCGAGCTGATCGACACCTCCCGTCAAATGAGTTCGCAGGAGGGTGTGGGTCGTTTTGCCGCGGGCTTCGTCACGGCTGTAGCCATACAGCTGCTCCGCGGCACGATTCCAGTACAAGATACCCGCGCCGTCGATCTCCCAGATGATGATGGCGTCGTGAGTAAACTCCAAAAGATCCAGCTGCGAATGGGGCTGGGCAGCCGCCAGCGGGACGTCCAGGCCCTGCGCGCTCAGGGAGTCGCGCGGGCTCTGGCGAAGGGACCGGATCCGCACCGGCAAACGAGTTAGTTTCGAAAAATCGGGGCGCAAGTGCGCGCGAAGCGAATCGGGGATGATCCTGAGCGTTCTGCCGATGTCTGCACGTTGCGTTTCGATCACGAACAACGCTCCGCCGATTATCGCGATCAGTGTGGCGAGTAAACGCCGCATCAATGCGACCACGAGTGCTTGATCGTAGTCCAACCCGAGGGCAACGGCAGTAGCGACGAATGTGCCCTCCATGACGCCAATGCCGTTTATGGAGATCGGCAGTATGGCTGCTAGGCCCACGGTGGCGGCAATCAGAGCGCACTTGGCAAGGGTGGCGTCGTCCGTAAGCGCCGAGAACAGAATGAAGATGATGCCGATGGATGTCAGTTGGAAGAGCAACGACCCCATCACAAGTGCGAGCCATTCGCGACCAGCTCGTTTTCTAAGCAGCGTGAGATTGTGCAGCAGAGCATCAACCGCTGACAGGTGGCGCAATCGGATGATCGCGTTCTTCAGCCAACCGCACGCAAGCGCGATTCCTGCGGCCGCAGCGATCGTCGAAGCCGCGAACAATGCCCACCAAAAGATGCGTGCCGCTGCGTATCGCTCGGCAAGCAGGACTCCCGCGACAGCACCCAAGGCGATCAGCACGAGCAGGCCCGTTCCCCGATCAATGAGGACCGCTGACAGTGCGCGGGATCTATACCCTTCATGCGGAAGCGTGCGGTAAACGCGATATAGGTCTCCCCCGACCGCAGTCGGCAAGAAGGTGTTGAAGTAGAAGCCAATGCACAGAACCTTCAGAAGCAACGCGAAAGGATGCTGCAGGTCATGCGCTCGTAGAGCAGATGACCACTTCCACGCGCTTAGCAGCTGGCCCACGAAAAGCAGCCCGAGTACGCCAACCCATGTCCAGGCCGGTATATGCCGCACATCCCGAACCGCCTGAGTCCAGTCGAAGCGATAGAGAAGCACTCCGAGCAATGCGAGGGCGACCGCATACTTGAGGTGGCGCTTGGTGAAAAACCTGAGCTGGCCACCATCGGAGGCACGGGAAGCAGTGAAAA
>CBJNAT010000730.1:0-2244 GCA_966434585.1 uncultured Gammaproteobacteria bacterium
GCCTCACGAGCGGGTAGTCGCCACCGGACATCGGAATGACTCGCCCGTTGAGACGCGGTCCTTCGATTTTGCCCGCGGCTGCAAACACCGCTCCACGCTTGTCGCCGAGCGCGGTGGGCTCGACCCACCGCAGTCCGGTCAGCTCCAGAGAGATGCTGAAGGCGTGTTCCAGTTTCGGGAAGAAGGGGTGGTTGCTCATGTCGATGTCGTTCTCATGCAGCTCGAGCGGCCTTGAGCGCTTGTGCCCAAGATGAGTTCGAGTCTCGCATCGCGGTGGCGATGACGATAGTGCTCATGGCGGCATGGGATGTTCCAAGATTGCAACGAGTTGCGTCCGTGTGTTCCGATCTCGGAACACCCTCGTCCACTCCCGAGACTAGGAACGCAAAGTGAGCATCGTTACCGTGTCTGCGTCATCACCAGACCGGACGAGAGCTATGAGCATTGCAGCAGACGCAAAGCGCGCGAACTATCGTCGCATCGCAGTGGAGGAGGCGTACTTGCCACCGGATCTGGTCTCACGCTACCTGCGAATGATCGAAGACGGAACGGCCGATGATCCCGGCTTCCGGAGCCTCTGGGGTTTCTACGGTGGCGATGCCGGTGCTCGCACGACAGGTGTTCTGGCGCGCATTCAGGAGGTGGGTGAACGGCGGATCCGGGACATGGATGCAACCGGCATCGACATGCAGATTCTGTCGCTGAGCTGCCCGGGCGTGCAGCTCTTCGATGCGCCGACCGGTACCGCGCTCGCCCGCTCGGCGAACGACCAATTGGCCGAAGCCGTTCGCAAATACCCCACGCGCTTCGCCGGTCTTGCAGCGATTGCGCCGCAGGATCCGAGCGCGGCGGCTCGTGAACTCGTGCGAGGTGTGAAAGAGCTGGGCTTGAAGGGTGCGATCGTCAACTCGCACACGCAAGGCGAGTATCTGGATGATCCGAAGTTCTGGTAGATCTTCGAGGCGGCAGAGAGTCTCGGCGTGCCCATCTACTTGCATCCCTCGACGCCGCCGCGGCAGATGATCGCTCCGTTCCTGGAGGCGGGTCTGGATGGCGCCATCTTCGGCTTCGCCGCGGAGACCGGGCTGCACCTCTTGCGCATCATCACCGGCGGTGTCTTCGATCGTTTTCCGAAGCTGCAGCTGGTCGTCGGGCACTTGGGCGAAGCACTGCCGTTCTGGTTGTTCCGCATCGATTTCATGCATCAACGGGCAGTCAACGCCAACCGCTATGAGCGTCTCAAGCCTCTGCAACGAAAGCCCAGCGACTACATGCGTGAAAATGTGTATGTGACCACCAGTGGCATGGCCTGGGCGCCTGCCATCATGTTCGTGCATTCGGTATTGGGACCGGACCGACTCATGTACGCGATGGATTATCCCTATCAGTTCATTCGGGAGGAGGTTGCAGTAACCGACGACCTTCCCATCAGCGACGAAGATAAGCGTAAGTTGTATCAGCTCAACGCCGAGAGAGTATTCAAACTTTAATCAGCGCGGTTCCGGCATCATCGCTGAAACGCTCGTGCGTACCGAGGACTGCACATGGCCAAGTTTCCCGCGACAACCAACTTCCAAGGACTGTTTGCGCCCTCGCGTGTCGAGGCTGACCTGCACGATCTGGAGATCGAGGGTACGTTGCCGCAGGATTTGGATGGCGTGTTCTATCGCGTAGCGCCGGACCCGCAGTTCCCGCCGCGGGCGGGTGACGACATCTGGTTCAACGGCGATGGGATGGTGAGCCGCTTCGAGTTCCGTTCCGGTCGCGTCGACTTCCGCCAACGTTGGGTGCACACAGATAAGTTTCGTTTGGAGCGCGCGGCTGAACGCGCGCTGTTTGGCGCCTATCGGAACCCGCTGACCGATGAGCCGTCGGTGCAGGGTCGAAGCCGCAGCACCGCGAATACGAACGTGTTGTTTCACGGCGGCCGATTGCTCGCGCTCAAGGAAGACAGCCCACCGGTGGCGATGGATGCCGCCACGCTGCAGACACTCGGAGAGTGGAAGTTCGACGGCGCTTTGGCAGGCGAGACATTCACCGCACATCCGAAGATCGATCCGGCGACGGGTGAGCTGATTGCGTTTGGATACGCCGCACGTGGGTTGATGACGCCGCAGATTGCGGTCTATGTCATCGATGCCAGCGGTCGTTTGACGAGTCAGACGTGGATCGAGGCGCCGTACTATTCGATGGTGCACGACTTCGGTGTCACGCGCGATTACATCGTATTTCCGATCGTGCCGA
>CBJNAT010000731.1:0-2224 GCA_966434585.1 uncultured Gammaproteobacteria bacterium
AACGGTATTCCAGGCATTCGCGTTCGCGAGCTCGAGCCAATCGATCGCTTGTGGCCGCAATGCGCGTAAGACGGGGCCGACGGACCAAGCTTTATCGATGCTATTCACATAGAAATTCCTGTGATGGGTCCGCCCGGCTCTGCGTGCATGTCCAGCCGTTTCTCCGGCAATGTAGCTCGTTCTGCGCCGCGGGCCTCCTCTCGAAGGTGCTAGGGTGGCGCACGAAACCCGGCAGACTCGCGCACAAGGACTCCCGCCCGGATCCCTCCTTGGACATCCGCAGCCCTTGGACATCCACCGATTGCAAACAAACATTGTTCGAATCGAGGCCGCAGTGCGAGGCGCGCCGCAGGCGCGAAACTGCGAACTCCAGCCGGAAAGGCTGCGGAAACGACAGCAGTGCAGGAATCGAAGACGCCAGGCGCAGATCAAAATGGTATTTGCATGTGCCGCGACGAACCGGTCCTCTCGCTCGCCAGAAGAGTCAACGCATCGGATACAAGCGCCGCGCCGTACGCAGGCCGCGGATCCAAGATTGACCCAGCGCTCTGGCATACAGGTGCAGATGGTCGAGCCGGCCCAGCGCTCGACCGAATACGTTGCCAGAGGGCTGCATCGCTTGCTGCCATGCGCGCGCATCGATGTGCAGCCGCTGAACGATCGGAGGTAACGCCTCATCGATCGAGCCACGCTTGCCGGGTGCACGAGCACGACCGGTCCAATCCAGCAGCGCGAGATACTCGCCTCGCTTGAATGGAATTGCTGCGCCCGGTTCGGCCGCCTCGTCGCTGAAAGCGAGCAGCGGCACTGTCGGTGAGAGTGCGTGCTGAGGATCACGTGCAGTGCCCCGTTGCGCCTGCAATTGCTGGATGCGCGCGTGGATGGACGTGAACTCCGACGCCTCCGGCGTAGCCACCATCGCCGCCCGAATCGGGTTCAGGTCCACATACGCCATCGCCGTGAGCAGGCCGGCTTCATCCAGCAGCGCCTGGGACTTGAAGCGTCCCTCCCAGAAGCGGCCAGTGCAGCCATCTTCCTGGTTAGCTCGACGCGCCAGATGCTCGTTCAGGCAGCGCATGTACCAGCTCACATCGCTCAGTCGAGAACGCCATTCGGCTATGAAGCGCTGTGCCACCTCGCGCTCGCTCGGGTCACAGGTTCCTTGCTGATATCGCTCCAGCAACGGCGGGCGCGAGAACAAGGTGGTCCAACGCTCGATGACCTCATCCTCACTCAGCGCTTTCGCTCGTTCCGCCGCTACGTGCACTACTAAGTGGTAGTGATTGCTCATCACCGCGTAGGCGCACACATCGATCGTGAACACCGCGGCGAGGTGCTGAAGCCGCTCGAGCACCCACGCCTTGCGATGCGAGTAGTCACGGCCCGCATACTCATCGAATCCCCACAACCACGCGCGACGCACACAGCGAGCCACGACGTGGTAGTAGGGTGTCTCGCGCAGCGAGATCAGTGTCTTGCGAGCGTAGGTCATCCTTGAGCGCCGCGGTCTGTCTTGGATGCTGGGTAGTTTGAGCGATGGGCGTGAGACTTCGCTCAGCAGTTAGCGGGGTGTTTCACTGGAAATGGGTGTCCCTGTCGGGCACCCCACGTCCCTGTCGGTGTCCGCGGCAAATGGGTGTCCCTGTCGGGCACCTGTCGGGCACTGCGCGGCCAGATCGGGCTCGCCCACAACACCGTGTTGATCGCGGCGCTGCTGGCGCCTTTCGTTGGCCGTCTCGTGGACCGCTTGGGCGTGCGCCGGGTGCTGCTCATGGGCGTCACGCTGACGGCGCTGATGTTTCTGGCCATGTCACAGGTCAGTTCCTCGCTGATTCACTTCCACCTGCTGTACGGTGGCCTCGCCATCGCCGGGCTGACCACCACCGGATTGACCTATTCGCGGCTGGTCTGCAGCGCCTTCGAGCGTTCGCAGGCCGCGGATCCTCGACTGCCCTAATGTCTTGGCGTGCAGCTGCAGGTGATCGAGTCGATCGAGCCGAAGATCCCAGGAACTCATCTCCGGCAATCCTGGCCCGTTTATTCCCTGGGGCAAACATAACCAAGACGCGCCAATCGAGAAAATCCCCCCTTCGTTGCCGATCAAAATCGCAGAGTGCACACCTTCGACGCTCGTATTACCGGAATCACTCGATACGGCATCCCATTGGCAGTATGGTGGAGCGATGACAGAGGTTGAGCAATGGTTCGCGGAACAGGTTCTTGC
>CBJNAT010000732.1:0-2216 GCA_966434585.1 uncultured Gammaproteobacteria bacterium
CTTCAACTTAGCTGAGGCGCACGGGATTGAGAATGTGCAACGGCTTGAACTCGCCTTCGGGATCCCACCAGCGCTGTGCGGCGGCAGTGAACTTGGCGATTTCGCGCGGATCGTGATTCTGGGTTTGCATGTCAGCGATTCAAGAAAGCAGTGGCCTGCGTTTGCGCTCGTGCGGTGACTCGTCCGAGATCCAGGCGCGTGAGCTCTGCATCCGTGAGCAGTGCTTCACCGCCTACCCACACGTCCGTGATCGCATCGCGGGAGGCATGCAGTAGCGTTTGCACGAGCGGATCGAACAGGGGACGCGTATTGACGCGCGACAGGTCGATGCAGCACAGGTCGGCCCATTTGCCGGGCACGAGCGAACCGACCTGTTCGGCAAGACCCAGCGCCTGAGCGCCGCCCACGGTGAGCGCGTTCAGCACTGCATGGACCATTGCATGGTCGGGCAGCAGCGCCAGGCGTCTGCGCGCGAGTGTCAGCAAGTCCAGTTGTCCGTATTCGCCCGGTGTAGCGCTGCCCAGAGCGAGATTGACGGGGTGCGCGAGCAGCGACGACACACTCTGTTCCGCGGGCCAGAGCGCAGTGGCGCGTTGGCTGCCTAAAGAGACTAGCGTGTCCGTAGCGATTGCGTCGTGGGAACGAGCCACCAGCAGTGGGCTCAGCAGACCATGCGCCCGCAGCGACTCAGTACCACAGCAAGGAGCAGCCAAATGCAAGGAGACAGGCAGCTCCAACTCGTCCGCATTGCGTCGAATGCGATCCAACGTCTGTTCGCTCACGTCGGCACCGTCCGGTACGACGAAGCACGTGGTAATGCGCGGGTCGTTGCGATACTCGTCTCTGACGCCGAGTCCCTTATGCAGGTAGGCGTCCGCATCGGCAGCCCAGAGGCTTGCATCGGCGCTCACGGGAAGTCCAACGCAAACCCGCATGTGCGCGGCCGAGGCCGTGGCAGCCACAGTATCGGGCGCGAGCGACACGGCCGCGAAGCAGGTCGTGCCCGCATGCAGCGCGTCAGCTGTGGTTAGTTCAGTCGCGGTGCGCACGAATTCAGGATCCGAATCGGCTTCGTTCAGTTCACGTGCGGAGAGCGTATGTGCATCGCGTAACAAAACGCGTGCAAGATCGATATGCGCGTTCACGAAGCCAGGCATCAGCAGATGCTCATTGCGCTCGATCCGGATCTGCGGCTCGAACTGCTCTCGAGCCGCATCGGCCGGCATCACTGCAACGATGCGGCCTTGGTGCACAACGATGCTGTGCCGCTCGAGGAGCGTCCCGCTGGGCTCGATGGGCAGCACCCAGCGAGCGGTGATCACGGTGTCGACAGATGACATGAGGCGCACTCGGAAAGGGGCCGCAGTATAGCCGCAGGAGTGCCGTGAGAGTGGGGTTGAACAGCGCTCCTGTGTTAGCATTCGCGACTTGTTCAACGCCCTGTGCGGGCAGCGAAAAATGGCTGTCGCAAACACCGTGCAAGACAGCCGATGCCACTTAGGAAACGAGCCTGTCGGACCGTTGCATCCGTGCGCGGTCTAGCGCCCGTGTACCTGCTCCTGTCGGGAGCGTCGTTAAGCCGAAGTAGAGCCGCATGACCGAATTCGCTCGCGAGATCCTGCACGTCAACCTGGAAGACGAGATGCGCCAGTCCTATCTCGATTACGCCATGAGCGTGATCGTGGGCCGTGCGCTGCCGGACGTGCGCGATGGCTTGAAGCCCGTCCATCGCCGCATTCTCTTCGCCATGCACGAAAGCAACAACGTAGCCACCCGTCCCTATGTGAAGTGCGCGCGTGTAGTCGGCGAGGTGATGGGTAAGTACCACCCCCACGGCGATGCTGCGATTTACGACGCGCTCGTGCGTCTCGCTCAGCCATTTTCGATGCGCTACATGCTCGTCGACGGTCATGGCAATTTTGGCTCCATCGATGGCGATCCAGCGGCGGCGCAGCGTTATACCGAGTGTCGCATGACGCCGCTGGCGGGCGATCTGCTCGCCGACATCGAGAAGGAAACAGTCGATTTCGTCGATAACTACGACGGCAAAGAACAAGAGCCTTCCGTCCTGCCGACGCGCATTCCAAACCTGCTCGTCAACGGCGCCAGCGGCATTGCAGTCGGTATGGCGACGAACATTCCGCCGCACAACTTGGGCGAAGTGATCAACGGCTGCATCGCGCTCATCGACAATCCCGAAGTGTCGATTGCGGATC
>CBJNAT010000733.1:0-2215 GCA_966434585.1 uncultured Gammaproteobacteria bacterium
ACATTGAGCAGCGGCACGGGTGGCACTTGTCCATCTTGCACGACCAGCACGGAGCCGACTTTCGGAAGCGCGCCATGCAGCGCTTCCAGATACATGCGTGAACGCGTGACCTCGGGCGCGCTGCGGTATTCGGCCAGCACCGCAGTGAACCGCGCGGTTTCACCGCGAGCGCGATTGACGCGCTCGGTGGCGTAGCCTTCGGCTTCCGCGACTTGTCGGTTCGCCTGGCCTTGCGCACGTGGAATCGCCTGGTTCGCCTGTTTAGTCGCCTCGTTGATCATGCGCTCGCGCTCCTGGCGAGCTTCGTTGACTTCGTTGAATGCGGGCTGTACGCGCGCGGGTGGCACCACGTCCTGCAGTTCCACCGTGATGATGTGAATGCCGTTGTCGTAGCGCTGCATGGCGCTTTGAACTTCATCGCGTACGGTCGTGGAGATCTCCACGCGTCCGGTGGTGAGTACTTCGCTGCCAACGCGGTTGCCGACGACGCGACGCATCACGGATTCGGAGATGTCTCGCAGCGTGCGATCCGGCTCGCGCATGGAGTAGATGTATTTCATCGGATCGGCAATGCGGTACTGCACGACCCACTCCACATCGACCATGTTGAGATCCCCGCTCAACATCAGCGATTCCTCGGGAAGGTCTTTGGCGCTGTAGCGCGTTTTGTCGTCTGGCTGGCGCTCGGCCGTCCTGAAGCCGAACTCCTGCTTGAGCACGCGTTCCGTGGCGACGTGCTGCACGCGATCGATGCCGAACGGCAATTTGAAGTGCAAGCCCGGGTCGGAAATGCTGATGACCTTGCCGAAACGAGTGACCACCCCGCGCTCCTCGGGCTGCACGGTGTAGAAGACGCTCGACAGCGCCCAGAGCACGGCGATGCCCGCGACGAAGAAACCCATGGGGCGCCATTGGGTGTTTCTAGTTGAACTGCCGCCTCCACCTCCCCCTGACCACCCGCGCCCGCGATCGCGGTTGCGCTCGTGCCAACCCTTGCCGACCAGGATCTGCTCGAGCCAGTTCTTCGGTGCACTCATTGTGTTCGACTCCCCCGTGCCTGCGCGTCGCGGTCGAGCATATCTGTTGAGCTTGGGTTCGCAAAAGAAATGTGGGAGAGCTGCTGCGCCCGTGCTCCATCAAGCGCGATACGTACCGTCAGTTCAGAAGAAATTCGCAAGAAAGTTCGAATAGGCTCCCGGCGCAACGAGGGCGACGAAGGCGAGCCCCGTCAGTGCGCCACCGATGTGAGCATCGTGATTGATGCGTCCGCGTGCTTGCTTCGCTGCCCAGTATGAGTAGAGGAGATAACAGACGCCGAAGAGCGGCGCTGGGATCGGTATGGGGATGGGCAGGATGAACAGCGACTGTTCTGGGAAGAATACGATCGCGGCGAACAACACGGCCGAGATCGCGCCGGATGCACCGAGACAGGCGTAGTCAGGCTCATTTCGATGTTTGAAGTACGTCCCCAGATGACTAATGAGGAGCCCTGCGGCGTAGAGGATTACGAACCACGTCGTCCCGATGAAGCGCTCCAGCGGAAACGCGAAGAAGTAAAACGTCATCATGTTGAACAGCAGGTGCATGAAATCGCCATGCACGAAGCCGCTGGTCACGATCGTGTGGTATTGGTGGCGGCGCGTGAGCCAGTAGGGCCGAAACAGCAGCGCGTTGAGGAGCTTCGGTGAGCCATACAGCGCGATGAGGCTTATCGAGATCGTCGCGATGAAGATGATCGAGGCGGCGGTAAGCTGAAAACGCATGAGAACCTGTCGGCGTCAGTCGCACTTACGGAGACTCTGATGACTTTATCAGCGCGCTGCTGACTTGCGCGTTCGTTTGCGGGGTGACTTTCGAGCGGCAGTGGCATTCTTGGGGGCCTTCTTCTTCAATGTCGTCTGCTTTGCCCGATGCTCCGCCAGAGAGATCGGCGCACTGCTGTCGTCCGCCGTTCTGACCACCGCGCTTTTGGAAAGGCTCTTCTTCAGCACGGCCATCAGGTCGATGACAGTTCCGCCTTCGGCCGGCTCGCCAGTGTCTTCTTCGAGCCCTGTTTCATGGATGACGTTGTCCATGTCCTTTCCCTTCTCGCGGACCAATGCTTGCAGCGCTATCGCGTCTTCGTCCCTGAGCTCGCCAACGTCGAGGGTGTCGTAGGTGAGTGACTCGATGGCTTTGGTGAACTGCGCGACTTTCGCTGCGGGCGCTTTCGATG
>CBJNAT010000734.1:0-2212 GCA_966434585.1 uncultured Gammaproteobacteria bacterium
TGGACGATCATCGCCTGGTTCGCCGTGGACGTGGCCGCCGATTTGAGCACCAGCGGGTGCTGTGCACCGAACACATACGCCTGGGTCGCCAGGAGACTTTCCACATCATCGAGCGCTTCATCCTGCCGCTCCAGCGCATGCAGGATCAGCGTCCGCACCCAGCGGACATGGAGGGCGATGGGATGCTCGACGCCGAATACCCGCTCCGCAATCGGCGCGATGCGCTCCACCTCGGCCAGTGCGTCGGCCTCCCGTTCAAGGGCATGGAGAACCTCCGCGCGTGCCACATGCGCACACGTGATCGCCGGCGCCTCGGGCTCGCCGATCCGATCGAGGATGGCGACTGCCGCGTCGATCTCCAACAGCGCCGCTTCGTGATGCCCGAGACCGCTCAGGGCCAACGCGCGCTCGCGCCTGATTTCCAGTGTGTCCAGATGCTCCGCGCCAAGCGCTCGTTCGCGAACGATCAGCAGCGCATCCAGCTCGCTCAGCGCACTTTCCCACTGACCTAGTCTCGCGAAAACCCCCGCCCGCATCAGCCGCAAGCCGACGTCATGGCCACCCTCGCCGGCCCGCAGTGCCGCGTCGATCTGCTGCTGCGCATCTTCATACCAGCCGTTAGCGACGAGCGTGCACGCATACATGCGGCGCGCCTCCACCGTGGCTGCAGCCGTCGCGCCGTATTCATGCAGCGCGATTGTTAAGGCGCGCTGCGCAAGCCGCTGCGCGACGATGAACCTTCCTGCGGCATCCGCAGCGTGAGCATCGGCCGTGAGCCGCTCGATCAAGTGAACGCGCGCGCCGGGCTCGCCGAGAAACTGCGGCTCATCGGCTGCGGTGACGTCATGTTCTAGCGAAGCGCCACCCTGCCGTTCGACGCGCAATGCCTCGATGCCTGCCGCAATATCCTCAGCCGCCTGCGCCGGCATCCGATCGTCCGGCGCGAGCAACGCAGCCATCTGCACACAACGCTCGGCCTCCTCTAAATGCGCAGCCATCGCGGCTACAGGCAAGCCGACGCGAACGACGAAGTGATGCAGCGCCATTTCGAGGAATACCTGGCTCAGTGCCACACGAACGCGGTGTAGCCCGTCGTACAGCTCGCCTACGCCGGCTGCCTGGCGTGCTTCCGCACGTAGGGCCTGCGCACGCGCGAGCCAATGATGCGGATCGAACTGCAGTTGATGTTCGAGATGTTGCTCTAGCCTGTGCAACTGCTCGCGATGGCGAGCGCGGAGCTGCTCGAGCTGTTCGTGCAGACGAGCGAGCGCCTGCTGATCTTCAGCTTCCAGCGTCTCGATGCGTATGCGATGGCGGACGGTGAGCTGCTCGACGGTTGCGGCATGCTCGAGGCGTTCACGCGCACGGCGATGTGACTGCCACGCGGCCATCACGGCCGCACCCAGGAGGCAGCCCAGCATCCCTGACCAGAACCATTCCTGAGAAAGCATCGACAGCATGCCGGCAGACCGCCCTTCGATGGGGGACACTCTACCAACCAGCATGGGTTTCGTATGCCGTTGAAATACGGGCGAGCTGGGCAGTCTGCTAGTCGGCTAGCCAGAGCGGAGTTCCGGAATCTCTGGCTAGCTGACTAGCCGACTAGCCGACTGACTAGCTGTCTCAGCTCGGCGACGACTGCGAGCCGCCAATGTGCCTCAACCACTCGCCCGCTTGCTTTCGCGTCTCATCGAACGTGATCGCTTTCTGCAGCGCCGCTTGCGTGCTGGAGATGTTCTTCAGGCCGTAGTGCGCGACGGCCAGGCGCATCCATGCCTCGCCAGGGCGCTTCAAACCGCCCTTCTGCAATGCCTTCTCGAGCATTTCGATGGACTCCTTCCATCGCTCGTTGTCGCCGTACATCGCGCCGAGCTTGTAGTAGTAGTCGCCCTTCTCTGCGATGGAGGCCAGTTTCTTCAGCGTCGCCTCGGCCTTGTCCGCTTCGCGCGCATTGATCCAGGCGTTCGCGAGCATATCCAGGTTGCCCTCGTCCGCAGGGAGCTTCTTCTGATCGATGGCGTTCTGCATCAGCATGCCCGCTTTGAAGGGGGCATCGATCATCATGTAGATGCTGTACAGGTTCTTGAACTCTTGCGGCTTGGTCACATAGCCCTGGCGCTCTGCGAGCGCCCGCCCGGCCACAGCTTCCTTCTCCTCCCCCAACCCCCAAAACACGCCAGATAGCTGCCGCCAACACCCTCCAGACCGGGGC
>CBJNAT010000735.1:0-2211 GCA_966434585.1 uncultured Gammaproteobacteria bacterium
GCCACGATCCTTGCCCCGACCGCTACTGACGGGCTTGGACAAGCTCTTGTCAGCTCAGAACTCTTTTGCTGTTTTGATTTGACCGGATGTTTAGCGCTACGCCCGGCATGAGTTACTCTCCCGGCTTGGCCGGGATCCACAGCGGCGCGGCGGTGGCGCCGAGCCGTGACTTCCTCTACAATCTCCGTAAGCTGCGGAAGTGCCTGCACATGTACCTCGCCGAAACGGCGGACCGTGGCGTCGGAGTCTTCGCTGCCCGGGAATTTGCGCCGGGTGACATCGTCATGATGGACTTCGACGGCGACTACTACGAGCAAACCCTGAGCTACCGGGACCTTTGTGAGCAGAACATCGACTTGAAATACCCACTTCAGGTGGGGCGTGATATGTTCCGCGTACCATCCGGAAGCCTGGACGACTTCACGAACCATTCGTGTGATCCCAACACTGGGATCCGGCTCTACCCCGATGGCACAGTAATCTTAGCGATATGCAGGATACGAATGCATGACGAGATCACATTCGACTATTCAACCTATCTCAACAACCCGTACGAGAAAATCCGCTGCCGCTGCCGAGCGGCAACGTGCCGAGGCATCATTGGAAATTTCAACACGCTGCCGAGAGAACTGAGGCAGTACTACCTGGCACTTGGCATCGTCGGCGACTTTGCGGTGGAAGACGACGACACTGATGCCGAGGGCTGAATCGAATCAACGGCGTGTCGATTTCCGCTGACCTACGCGCGCCGCTTTCGCTGCAATATTGGCTTGGGTTGCCGCGCGAGCGCGTTCGCTTCGCGCGGCGCTTCATCGGGATCGCGATCACTCTGGCCGCGGCCAAGGTGTTCTTGAACACCGTCGCATTCGCGTTGTTCCTCGCCAACGAGGGACCCTTGCAGCTGCCCCGCTTCTATCTTCTGCTCGCGCTCGCCGCGATCCTGCTATCGATCGCGCTCGGCGTCGTAGTGGACCGTTGGCCGAAGTTGCGTCTGGCCCGCATCACCTTGGTCGGGATCATGCTCGCGGCAGGTGCGGGGAAGCTGATGATCGCAGCTGGCATGACTGGAGCATATTTCATCATTCTCGCTACAGCTTTTATCTTCGAGATCGCGATCGAAATCCTGTTCTGGGCGGCTTGCGCGGCCTACGTCGACACTACCGAACTCAAGCGAACGACCCCCCTCATCTGCTTGGCGATCGCCGTCGGAGGTGCATTTGGCGGCTTGCTGGCGCGGGCGCTGTCGTGGAATGTCGACGCGCCGGACCTCCTTATGATCATGGTGGTCTTTGCTGGTCTGGCTGTGTTGCAGTTTGCCGTGCCGGCGGACTTCGCCGAGCTGCCGGATGACCCGTCCGCTCGCGCCACCATCGATGAGCCGTCCAATAGCCAATGGGGTTTTCTGCGGGCGGCTGTCCGTCACCCACTGCTCGTTCTGATCGCCCTCAATGCGCTCGCGCTTACCATTCTGTACGGCATCGCGGAGTTTCTGATCTTATCGGTGTATCGCGAGCACTATCCGCAGGAGCAGGAGCTCACGCGGTTTTTGGGTTTCGTCTTCGCTTTGTTGCAGGCAGCCGAGTTCGTGCTACTGGCCAGCCTGAGCCGGACGCTGCTCGAGCGGGCGTCACCGCTCGTGCGCAACCTCGTGTTTCCGCTGACCTCGCTCGTGGCGTTCCTGGCGCTGGCGTTCAGCAACAAGCTGGTCGTGGCGGTGATCGCCCACGTCAATGCCGAGGCAGCCTCGAACGCCATCTTCCAGCCGGTCCACAACGCGAACTTCCTGGCGCTGCCGCTCCGTATCCAGGGTCGCGCGCGCACCGTCTCGGAGGGCGTCTTCTACCCGAGCGGGCTCGCGATCGCCGGAGCATTGCTGTGGTGGTTGGATAGCGTCGAGGCCACCACGGCAGCCCACTTCATCGCCGTGGTGTTCACGCTGGTCTTCATTCTGATCAATGTTGGCGTCGGCGTGCTGTTCCTGCCCGCGTTGAAGGCGAACGTGGGCTTGGGCCTGATCAAGCCCGGGCCGACGTCCGCCGTGGCGATGCCCGCGCCGCACGTACGTGTGCTGCTCGAGAGCCCCGAATCGGAGCTGCGCCTGGTCGGTCTCGCGCTGGCGCGGCAGCTCGGTCCGGACGGGCTCGAGGACGATCTCCTAGCGCTCGCGGGCCATCCCGATCGGGCGACCCGGGCAGCGCTGGCGGGGCTCAT
>CBJNAT010000736.1:0-2206 GCA_966434585.1 uncultured Gammaproteobacteria bacterium
ACTTCACCTTCCTCTTTGCGCCGCACTACCACCCGGCGATGAAGGCAATCATGCCAGTGCGTCAGGCGCTCGGTGTGCGTACGGTGTTCAACATCCTGGGACCACTATCGAATCCTGCGGAGCCGCCGTTTCATCTCATCGGTGCCTTCAACGAACCGACTGCGGCACTGATGGCTGACGCGCTGGCAGGATTGCCGATCGAGCGCGCTTACGTCGTGCACGGTGATCCCGGTTGGGACGAGGCAACGCCAGTCGGGCCGTTCGTGCTTTTCGATGTGCATCGCGGAAACGTCGTGCGGCACGTGCGCGATGCGGCCGAGTTCGGCATGCCACGCTGCCGTGCCGAGGAACTGCGCGGCGGCGATGCGGCCCATAACGCCAGCCGTATGCGCGCAGTGCTCTGTGGTGAAGAACACGGCGCGCACCGTCATGCGTTAGTGCTGCAGGCTGCCCTGGTGCTCGAACTCATGGGCCTCGAGAGTTCTCCGATCGCCGCCGCCCAACGTGCCGCGGGGGCCATCTACGACGGTCGTGCGGCGCAAGTGCTGGAGCGCCTCGCGACGTTCAGCAATCAGCATCGTTCCGACCTTCAGCCTACAGCCTAGAGCCCACAGCCTTCCCATGTCCGGCCTGCTCACCGAAATGGCGCAAACCTCACTCGCTCGATGCGAGGCGGCGCGTGCCAAGGAATCCGAACGCGATCTGTGGCAGCGTGCGCTCGATACGCCGCCTGCACCCGCGCTGCGCTTATCTGCGGAAGGTTTCGACATCATCGCGGAGTGCAAGCTGCACTCGCCATCCGCCGGCGAGCTGTCGAGCAGCTTGAGCGTGGAAGAGCGTGTGGCGACGTACGCGCAAGCAGGCGCGGCCGCAGTTTCGGTGCTGACCGAACCGCTGCGCTTCGGCGGCAATCTGGATCACCTGCGTCAGGCTGCGGACATTCTGCGCCCCTACGGCGTGCCCGCGATGCGCAAGGACTTTCTGGTCGAGCCGTATCAGGTCATGGAAGCGCGGACAGCCGGCGCGGGCGGTGTGCTCGTGATCGTTCGCATGCTGGATCAATCCCACATCACCGCGCTGCTCGACTGCGCAGCGATGTTGAAGATGTTCGTGCTGCTCGAGGCATTCGATGACGCGGACGTACGAGTCGCCGAGCACATCCTGCATGCGCGCCGCGATCACGACGAACAGGTGTTGGTCGGACTGAACTGCCGCGATCTCGAGAAACTCACTGTGGAGTTCGGTCGCTTGGAAGAACTTGCCATGGCGATGCCGAAGGGGTTCAAGCACGTGGCTGAGAGCGGCGTATTCACACCGGAGGATGCGGGCCGTGTTGCCGATCTCGGTTACTCATTGGCGCTCGTCGGCACGTCCTTGATGAAGGCACCGGATCCGAAACAGTTGCTGGGCGAGCTGCTGCGCATGGGCCGCGAACGCGCGCTGGCACGTGTGGCACACCCCGAGCGCTGATGTCGTTGTGGGTGAAAATCTGCGGACTCACCACGCCCGAGGCGGTGAACGCGGCTATCGATGCGGGCGCCGACGGCATAGGTTTCGTGTTCGCACCGTCGAAGCGGCAAGTAACGCCGGAACGTGCGAGTGAGTTGAGTGCGCATGCGCCGAAGCAGGTGATGCGTGTGGCGGTGATGCAGCATCCGACGCAAGCGAAGCTCGATGCGGTACTCACCACGTTCATGCCGGACGTGCTGCAGACGGACATCGAAGATCTGCAAACGCTGCGAGTGCCGCGTGAGCTGTCGATCACGCCTGTCGTACGTGCCGGGTGTGAAGTGCCGCAGCCGCTGCCCACGCGAGTGCTGTTCGAAGGTCCTGTCAGCGGCACGGGCGAGACTGCGGATTGGCTACGCGCGGCGGAGCTCGCGCGTGCGACGAAGTTGATTCTCGCGGGCGGCTTGAACGCTGCCAATGTGGCGGAAGCGATTGCTCGCGTACGGCCGTATGGTGTGGATGTGAGCAGCGGTGTGGAGCGCTCACCCGGTATTAAGGACGTAGAAAAGATTCATGCGTTCGTGCGTGCGGCGCGCAACGCACACCTCTCCCGGTTGCGGGAGAGGTCGACGCAGTAGCGGCGGGTGAGGGTCGCGCGGAGCGCTTTTAAGACCTGCCCTCACCCTGTCCCTCTCCCGAAACCGGGAGAGGGGACGCTCAGTCAACCGATGGAGCTGAATGATGCAAACTCAAATCT
>CBJNAT010000737.1:0-2196 GCA_966434585.1 uncultured Gammaproteobacteria bacterium
AGCGGAACAGTGTGTGCATCTTGACGCGATCGATGCCTTTGGTCGCGCGCGTATCCTGCAAGTTGGCAGCGGCGAAGTTCTGCGCACCGACGGCCTGCGCCTCGCCCCGCCACTTCGAGTTCGACGCGTAGGCGGCCATGTCAGTCACGCGCGAGTCGCCCCGCATGGCCAGGTATCTCGCGATCATGAATGCATTGCGCCCGCCATCGTCGAGACCCGTGAGAATGCGCCGCATGTTCAGCTTGGGGGAGAGCGGCGCCTGACGCAGTGACAGCTTGACCAGATAGTCACGCGAGGTGACGTCATAGCCCGGCACGGCGAACTCGAGCTCGCCGTCGCTACCCTTCTGGAAGAAGTACTCCGGCGCACTGATCGGCAGGACTTCGGCGAATGCGTCCGCAAACGTGTACTTCATGTTCGGCACGTCCGGATCGTCGCCATGCTGCGGGTCGATCGATTCGACCAGCTCTGCGCCGAGCCGGTCGCGCAGTATCGTTTTGAATTCTTTGTCGATCGGATCGCTGACCACGCCATCGTTCGGCGAATGTTTGACCATGAACTCGCGAACGATGCCGACGCGCAGGCCCTTCAGCGGTTTCTCGTTGGATCGAAGCGTCTCGTCGGAAACGACGGAGCTCGCGAACGGCTCCTTGGGTACGAGTGGGCGCGGCACTGCGGTGAGGAAGTCCCGGCTATCGAAGTAGCCCGCGTGCGGATCGCGCATCGCATCGATCACGCGGGCCGCATCGCCGAGGGTGCGGCACAACACGCCGGGCCGGTGATTGATGAAGTCGGCGGTCGCACTGCCGAACTCGGAGGTCAGACCTTTGGTCGTGACGAAGCTCGCCACCGAGTTGGCGTTGGCAGGGATGCGACACGACCCGCCCGTGGTTTCGCAGATCGAGCAGGTCGAGAAGTTCGCGGCCACCGACGCGCCGGAGCCGCCGCTGCTGCCACCCGGTGTGCGCTCGGTGTCGTAGGCATTACAAGAAGTGCCGCCCCAGCTGGCGCGTACCGTATTGCCGCCGACGAACGCGGTCTTTGGCTTGGCGGGATCGGCCATGTTGAAGCTGGCTTCGGACGCAATGGCGATGCCGGAGATGATGGCGCCTTTCGCGCGCAGCTGGCTGACGACGGTCATCTCCAGCGGCGCAGCGTCCATCGCGTACTTGACGTCATTGCCACCGGTCGAACGCATGTCCGTGACGTCGTACCAGTTCTTGACCGTGATCACGGTGCAGTACATCGGCATCTTCGCGAGATCTGGATTTCTGCCGTATTGCGCGTCGAGCTCAGCAGCGCGCTCGAGTGCATCCGGCTGCTGCCGGAATTTCTCACACTCGGGCGGCGCGCCCTTCGGCAGCGGCGTTCCCGGTGGCGCATCGAACTTTCCCTTGCACGTCACCGAACGTTCGCCGCGAATGTTCAGCGTCTCGAGCGCGTTGAGCTGACCGGCGTTTGGTATGCCGACGACCATACCGTACTGCTGCTTGACGCTGGGATCCGATGCGGTCGATTCCATTCTGCCGTACTCGAGCGGCAGGCCGGCGTACTGGTTCAAGCTCGGCAGCAGACTGGACGCAGCGGCAGTCTTGGTCGGGAAGCTGATGGGCGCGCCGGCACGGACGGTGCCCTTCGCGGCAGGAATCGATGCGCCGTCGCCGGTAACGAGCTTCGTGCAGATGCCGTTGTATGCCTTGGTGCGCGCGCTGTAAGCCTGCACCAGGTCCTTGCACGTGATCTCCCCGCTCTTGATGGCATCGTGGATGTCATCGATCGTGGCTTCTTCCAGATGGAATTTGCCGGCCGAGGCAATACTGGGCGCGATGACGCCGAAGCCGACGACCAAGACAAGCGCAGCAACCGTAAGAGGGCGTGCTCGCACCGGGATGAACGACAAGCTGCGTGTTGCGCGCATGATGCTGATGCACACCTGGTCCGAGGATGGTGTAGATCAGACGCTGCGTTCGCTCTTTCCCCCACCCACCGGACGAAAGTCGATGACATACAAGCTGCTCTACCTGGCGCGTCGCGCCCGCACGATCTCATGGGCGGACTGGCCGCGGACCTGGAAATCGCACGCCATCTTCGCGAGTCAGTTCCCGGCGATGTCGGGTACGTTCAATTGGCTGCGCTACACCACGCGCGTCGACGATCCGACACTCGGGGACTTGCCCGTGTCGAACAAGCATGACG
>CBJNAT010000738.1:0-2193 GCA_966434585.1 uncultured Gammaproteobacteria bacterium
CTGCCCATCGGCAGCGGCATCGAAGTCAGTCGCAGGATGAGCGGTTAGATTGCGCAAGGGATGTAGGTACCGCGCTCGTGCAATCCAATTGACAACGTGCTAGTCGCGCGAGCCCTTCTCCTGTAACTCTGCGCTGATCAGTGCTTGCAGCTTACGGCGGACGCGCACGGCTCCCGTATCGCAAGGCAGGACCAGGGGCCGCAATGACCACAGATCGGCCTCGCCGACGCGCTGCTGCTGCAGCTCCAGCATCGGCTTGTCCTCGCCGCGAAAGATCCCCTCCACCACCTGCTTGAGCACAACGTTCTCTTCCGCGCTCACGGCGAACTCGCGAGTGCTCCAATACCAGTAGTGCATGGTCGTGGCTGTTTCCGGTGTTGCTAGGTGCAGATTCGCACTGTTGGCACCGGCCTCGCGTGGCTCGCCCTGCAACGTTGCTCCGACACGCAGCAGCATCGTGGAGGGGGCAGTCCAGGTGACATCGGTCCACTGATCCGTCGGCTGCCCCTGCAGGCGCAGGTGGCGATCAAACGCCGGCGGCGCAATGTCACCGCTCGAGACCCAACTGATCTTCAGGCTGCGATCGGAAGGTGTCGTGACTTCCGGTTTCGTCTTCGATAAGGCGCCGCTGCCGAGCGACGTGGGGTGAAGGAAGTCGACGTGCGACAGGTCGAGGATGTTGTCGACCAGGAGCTCGTAGTTGCACGCTGTTGGGAGATAGCCGCGGATCGTGCCGTGCTCCGGTGCCGAGGTGACGTTGCTGTAGTCGGGGATAAGGCTCACATCGGCGTGCTCGGGGTCGCCCGGCCATATCCAAATCAGACGATGACGCTCGCATGTTGGATAGCTTCTGACGCGGGTGCGCGCAGGCACGGGGCCTTGCGGGTTATGCACGCAAGCGCCGCCCGCGTCGAACTGCAGGCCGTGATAGCGACACTGCAAGGCAGCGCCGCCCTCGCGTAACACGCCTTGTGACAACGGTACGAAACGGTGCGGGCAGCGATCAGCAAGAGCACGCGGTGCGCCACCTGCATCTCGAAACAGAACGACCGGCTCGCCGAGATACGTACGAGCGAGCAGTGTGCCGGGCTGCAACTCGTCGTACATGGCCGCGACGTACCAGGCATCACGTAAGTAGGTCATGTGCTCTCCGTAACTTGACTGCAGCCGGTGCACGTATCTGCAAACGGGTTCGGAATTCGAATGTGAGGATCACCGGGCGGCCTGCTTGGTGGCCGGTGACGACTCGTCAGAATCATTCTATGCATGCGGCGGACACTCTACCTGTCGAGTGCACTTCCGCTCATCGCTTTTGTCGATGCAGGGCATTACGTCGCGTGATTAAACCATCTCCTGTGCCGGGCACCTGAAATCCGTGGTCCTCGACTTCCGTGTCGGTGATGCGCCCCGAGATTTTGCCCGGCGGGATGACTCCCGTGTCTCCACTGACTGGGCCCGGCATAGCGCTCGCGCGGCCCGTGTTGGTTTCAAGTCAGGTCAACTGTTGGTCGCGTCGCACCATATCGATAGCAGCGCGATCTCGCGGTGATCCGCATTGCCCATGAGCCGCGCACAGGCGCACTATGGGCATCGCGTGACAACAGCTTTTCGGCGCGTCATCCAAGGCGCCGTGGGGTGACAACAATGCAAACGCGTTCCCTTGTCCTGGTGAGTTCGGGTGTGACCTTCCTGTTCGTGAGCGCGATCTCGCTCTTCGCGGCGGAGCCGGCGGGCGAGCTGTGGGAGGTGACATCGAAGATGTCGATGGAAGGCATGCCGATGGAGATGCCAGCGCAAACGGCTCGTGTGTGCTCGGCAAGAGAGTGGACAGAGCCGCCGCCCGGTGGCCCTGGAGACTGCCAGACCAGCGATTTCCAACGTAACGGCAACAAAATCAGCTGGAAAACGACGTGCTCCGGGCCACCTGCAATGACGGGCGTCGGCGAGATCACGCGCGAGGGCGATGCCTACACGGGAGCCATCCGCTTCAGCTCGGATGAAGTCAATATGACGGTGAAGCTGAATGGCCGGCGGCTCGGAAGCTGCACGCCCAAGTAGTCGCTGGAGCGCCGCGATGAACTCGAGGCATGCGCTGCGGTCGGTCTGTGTCGCATTGCTGGTTCTGCCGGTCAGTGCATTTGCGCAGCTGCTCGATCGCAATTCCATCGATCGCGAGTGCGACCGGTGCAGCGA
>CBJNAT010000739.1:0-2190 GCA_966434585.1 uncultured Gammaproteobacteria bacterium
CGCTGTGCGCGGCAGTGGCTTACCTGGTGGCAAGAAGACCTCTTCGAACACACGCAGCGCCAGTGCATCAGCAAGCGGCTGAGCCGTCGGCAGGAGCTGTCCCAACAAGACGAGTTCGCGATGATCGGTGAAACGCTTCCGCCCGAACTTGTACTGCTCAGGCAGCGCGAGCATCAGTAAACGCAGCACGCCGGCACGCGTGAGCGTTTCCGCTTCGGGCAACGTCTTTGCGTCGCGCAGCACCACACCCGTTCCGCGATCTTCGAGCGCAGGATGTGTCGTGTACTTGAGCCCTGCCCGTTCCACTGTCGTTTCCACGGGCAGATCGCCGAAATCCCACGCCCGATAGATAACCGGCGATGTGGCGCTCTCTACGGCAGTCACCACGTTGCGGGTCGTTCGCCGAACAGCGCGCAGCTCGCGTCCTTCGCCGAGCACTCTGCCGTTGAGATCCGTCACTCGCAGATTCATGCGCAAGTAATCGGACAGCTCGAGCGCAGCCACATCATCGGCGCTCACCCGCTTGCCCGCTTCTCGCGAAACCCATTCTGCGAGCGCTGCGTGAAAATCGCTGCCGACGTCGAGCTCACGCAGGGCTCTCTGCGCGTGATCAGGCACCGGCACGAACTGCTTTCGCAGTTCTTTCGGCAAGGCCCGCAACATCGCCGTGATCTTTTCGGCACGCCAGCCCGGAATCAGCCACGCGATTCGGCCAGGGTCGAGGGCATTCAACAGGGGCTCTGGAATCACGAGCGTCAAACCGTCATCTGCCGCGGCAGGCTCGAAACGATAACGGAGCTTCAGATGATTGCCTGCAACCTCCCAGGTGTCTGGGTAGTCCTCGGCATTGAGCTCCGGAACGCCGCGGCGCATGAAATCACTGCGGCTGCCGCGTAGCGCAGCATCCCCTCGAGGCGTGTCCCTGCGCCACTTGTCGAACGCCGCGACCGAGTGCACGTGCGTCGGCAGGCGTTCGAGATAGAAGTCGACGAACGACTCCTCATCGATGAGCACGTCGCGGCGACGAAGTTTCGCCTCCATGGTCTCGACCTCCGCACGCATCTTCGCGTTGTATTCGAGGGCCGGTGACCTGAGTTTCGATCGACCCTCGACCAACGCCTCGCGCACGAACATTCGCCGCGCTTCCTCTGGCGCGACGCTCGCGTAGTTCACGCGGCGGCGAGCACTCAACGTGAGTCCGTAAAGCGCCGTTGACTCGAAGGCAGCAACGAAACCGCGCTCCTCGACCCAGTGCGGTTCGCTGTAGGAACGCTTGAGCAAGTGAGCACCGGCGGACTCGATCCAATGAGGTTCGACCGCGGCCACCATACGTGCGTACAACTTCGTCGTTTCGACGAGACTGCCCGCGACCACCCACTTCGGCGGCTTCGACGCGAGCGGCGTACCCGGTGCAATGACAAAGCGTGTGCCCCGCGCGCCTTCATATTCACGGCGCTCGTCGAGTGCACCGATGTTGCCCAGAAAGCCGGTCAGAATGGCTTGATGCAGCTCGTCGTACTTCGCATCGACTTGGTTCGGGCGCAGTTCCAGCTCGCTCACCATGTCGGTCAGCTGCGCGTGCAGGTCCTGCCATTCGCGCATCCGCATGTACGACAGGAAGCTCTCGCGGCACCAGCGGCGCAGCTGATTCCCGGACAGCGCTTCGGACTGCTGCTGATACGCCTTCCACAGATTGAGCACGGACACGAAGTCCGAACGTGGATCGGCAAATTGCGCGTGCTGCGCATCGGCTTGTGCTTGTGCATCGCTGGGCCGATCGCGCGGATCCTGAATGGCGAGAAACGCCGCCAGCACGAGCATCTCGCGCAACGCGTTCTGGTGCGAAGCAGCCAACAACATGCGCGCGAGTCGCGGATCGAGCGGCAGAGAAGCAATTTGGCGACCGAGCGCGGTGACGCCGCGATCCTCATCGACTGCCTTCAGTTCCTGCAGTAGCCGATAACCATCGTTGATCTGCCGAGTATCGGGCGGATCGACGAACGGAAACTCATCCGGGGTGCCTAGATGCAAGACGGCCATCTGCAGGATCACGCTCGCAAGATTCGTTCTCAGCACTTCCGGCGGCGTGAACGGCGGGCGCAGATTGAAGTCATCTTCCGCGTAGAGGCGGACGCAGATGCCCTCGCTCTCGCGACCGCAGCGGCCTTTGCGTTGATCGGCGCTCGCCTG
>CBJNAT010000740.1:0-2189 GCA_966434585.1 uncultured Gammaproteobacteria bacterium
GCCCGACCAGCTCTACGACGCATTGCGATTGCGCGAGTGGGCCGAACGTTTCGCGAACTTCCGCTACACACCCGTCGTTACCCAGGAAGTGAGGGGATGGCAGGGCCGCACCGGTCTCGTCCATGCGGCGGTGTTGGAGGACCGTGTCGACCTTGCAGCGTTTGACGTCTACGCAGCCGGCCCGCCGGCGCTGGTCGAGGCTATTCGCCATGAGTACACGGAGCGCGGCTTGCCTTCCGAGCAGTTGTTTTTCGATTCTTTCGACTTCGCCCCGGATGTTCTCGCGAACCTGAGCTCGCACGAGGAGCGCTCGTGAATCAGCGCGCACAGACAGCACACGCACTGATCGTCGGCTGTGGCTATGTCGGCCGCCGGCTCGCGCAGCGGTTGGCGACCACGCACACGGTGACTGCGATCGTTGCCACTGAGCGCAGCGTGCGTGAACTCGTGCATGCCGGAATCAACGCCGCCGCCGTCGATGTGGATAACATCCCCCGCACACATCCGCTCCTGCAGCACGACGCTCAGACGACCCTTTTCTATTTAGCGCCGCCACCCACCAGCGGTGAAAGCGACACACGCATCAACCGCTTCCTCGAGTACAACAGCGGCCGTCCCGCAGCACTGATCTACATGAGCACGACCGGGGTCTATGGCAATACGGATGGCGCGATCGTGGACGAAAGCACGCCGGTGAATCCGCTGACGGCGCGCGCGCACCGCCGTGTGAGCGCTGAGGAGATCACGCGTGTCTGGTGTGCGGAACGTCAGGTCCGCCGCGTCGTCGTGCGTGTACCTGGGATCTATGGCCCCGGCCGGCTGCCGGTCGAGCGACTCCGCCTCGGGGAGCCAGTGCTGCGTGACGAGGATGCTGGCTACAGCAACCACATCCACGTCGACGACCTGGTGGAGATCTGCGTCTGTGCCGCTACGAATCCTGAAGCCCGCGGCGTGTACAACGCCACTGACGGCAATAACCTCACCAGCACGCAGTTCACACGGCTAGTCGCCGAGGCGGCGGGTCTGCCGATGCCGCGGCAAGTGTCGATGGACGAGGCGCAACTCACATTCAGCCCGATACGGTTGTCGTTCCTGAGCGAGTCGCGGCGGGTCAGCAATCAGCGGGTGCTGAAGCACCTGGGGGTTAGGTTCAAGTACGCGGACGTCCAGGCGGGGATCAGGGCAAGTCTGCTAGGTAACTAGTCGGCTAGTCTGCTAGCCAGAGCAGAGGCTCCTTCTGGCTAGCAGACTAGCTCGCTAGCCGACTAGCAGCCGCTCACGCCGGCTGACTCTTCTTCGAATTGAGCCACTTCGTAATCGGTGCCCACTGCTCCCAATCTGGGCGGGCCAGGTACTCGGGCAGCTCGAAGATGCTCATGCCTCGCTGGAACGCTCGCAGGTAATTGGTCGACTGCCGCAGCGCGCTCAAATAAGGGATTTTTAGCTTGCCGAGGTAGGTGTCGAGCTCGTCGAACACCAACGTGTTCTCGCGGACGCGGTTCGCGATCAACCCCAAACGCGCCTGTTCGCGCTGCACCTTGCCGAGTTCGAGCAGCTCCGTCATGAAGTGGGCGCACGCTTTCATATCGATGGGTGATGGCATCACCGGCACGAGGATCGTTTCCGCGCGCCGCACCAACTCGTTCATCTCCGATCCGTGAGTTCGCGCCGGCGCATCGATCACCAGCACTTCGGTATCGCGCGGTACGCCCCGCAGCCCCTCGTTAACCGCATCCACCGCGAGGATGGCAGGCGTGTCAGGGGGCCTCATCTCCAGCCAGTCCAGGCTGCTTCGTTGCGGATCGTAATCGGCGAGCGCCACTTTCGCGCCCTCACTAGCGAAATATCCCGCGACGTTAGTGGCGATCGTGCTCTTACCGCATCCACCCTTTGGATTCATCACCATGACATGCCGCATCGGTGCTCCCTTGACGTTGCGCCGCTGAGATTGGTGTTGTTCTCGGGACTAGGGACCTCTGCTTCACCCTAGACGACCTCGCGTTGCTCTTCTAATCGCCTGAAGCAAGGCACAAAGCGCAGCTCATATGTCGATATGAGCAAGCTTTATAACGCAGCAGCAGGCGATTAGAAGAGCAACCCATGAAAGGTTTTTGTGCATTGAATGGGACGAGTCCAGGACCGCTCAGGGTGTTGTTCCCGCTCGCTTGAGTACGTCGAGTACACTGCGT
>CBJNAT010000741.1:0-2189 GCA_966434585.1 uncultured Gammaproteobacteria bacterium
GTGCGCGATCTCATCGAATGGGTGGGCCACGACGCCGTGCGCTTCTTCCTCGCCTCGCGCCGTGCGGATACGGAGTTCGTGTTTGACGTCGACCTGGCGCTCGCGCAGAGCGAAGAGAATCCCGTCTACTACGTGCAATACGCGCATGCCCGCGTGTGCAGCGTGTTCCGCCAGCTGCGCGAGAAGGGTCTTACGCACGATCGCGCACTGGGCACGCAGCATCTCGCGCTGCTTACCGAGGCACACGAGAAAGCGCTGATTCGCCGGCTCACGAGCTTCGGCGAATTGCTCGCGATCGCCGCACGAGCGCTCGAACCGCATCAGATCGCGCATTACTTGCGCGAGCTGGCCGGCGATTTCCATACCTACTACAACGCGCAGAAGTTCATCGTCGACGATCCGAACCTGCGTAATGCGCGGCTCACGCTGGTCGCAGCCACGCGCCAGGTGATCGCCAATGGATTGCAGGTCTTGGGCGTGAACGCGCCGGAGACAATGTGATGAAGGGACCTGGGACCTGGGGCTTGGGGCCGGACCGCTTCGCGGTGTACGCAGGCTCGCACCTCCTACCCACGCCTCACGCCTCACGCCCCACGCCCTAGCTTGACCATGGCCCGCGACTACAAGAACGCCAAACGCCGCTCCAGCGGCGCAGGACTGCCCGGCTGGGCAGGGTTCATCGTTGGGCTCGCACTTGGTTTGAGCGTTGCGGTGGGCGTTTACCTATACGACCGTCGAGCCGAATCACGGCGTGCCGATGTAGAAGCACCGCTGGTGGGCGATGATGAGCGACCCGCAGAGAAGCCCGCACCCGCCTCACAGCAGGATGGAACGGAGCTCGAGTTCTACGACATGCTGCCGAAGTTCGAGGTCGTCGTCCCGGAGAGCGGGGGCGAAACGCCGTTACCCAATTCGGAGGTTAGCAAGCCCGGCGCGTACATCCTGCAGGCGGGCTCGTTCCGCAACCACGCGGATGCAGACCGTATGCGGGCGCTGATCGCGCTGCAGGGCGTCGAATCGAAGATTCAAAAGGTAACGGTCGATAAGGACACTTGGCATCGCGTGCGCATCGGGCCGATCAAGAATCTCGAACAACTCGAAGAGACTCGCAGCAAGCTGCGTGCGGCGCAGATCGATGCGTTGGTGATTCGAGTGGGGGAATGAGGGATTGAAGTCCGCTAGTCAGCCAGTCGGCTAGTCAGCTAGCCAGAATCGTGCTTTCCCTCTGGCTAGCCACTAGCCGACTAGCAGCGAGCCGACTGTCACCGCGCTCAATCTTCCGCCAACTGCCTGAAGTCCACGCCGAGCGAGCGCAGCTTGCGATACAGGTGTGTGCGCTCCATGCCGACGCGCTTGGCGAGCTGCCCGACTTTGCCGTTGCAAAGAATCAGCTGCTGCTGCAGATACGCGCGCTCGAAATGTTCCCGTGCTTCGCGCAACGGCATCGCGAGCAGATCCTGCTTCACGAGCGGTTCGTTTGCGGCGCTTTGCGCGGCCAGTTCACGCTCGATCTCCTCGAGGCGGATTTCCTCCTCGCCGCCGAGGATCAACAACCGTTTCACGAGATTGTTCAGCTCGCGCACGTTGCCGGGCCACGGATAGTTGCGCAGTCGATTCTGCGCGGCGACGCTGAAGCGCCGAAATGGCAGATGCTCCTCGTCAACCAGACGATCGACGCAGTAGCGCAGCAGTTCAGGAACGTCCTGCGCGTAATCACGCAACGGCGGTACGTGCAATGTGATCACGTTGAGCTGTGACAAGAGGTCCATGCGCACCGGACCTTGCGCTTCGTTCGCCAGCAGACGCGGGGAAGCGCTGGACATGATTCGGACGTTCAGCGGGACGGGTGTGGTTCCGCCCACGCGAGTGATCCGCTGAGCATCCAGAGCCGCGAGCAGCACGCCTTGCGCCGGCCACCCGAACCAGAGCGTCGCCCCGCCACCCAGCCCGGACGCCGCGATGTCGAACCCCAACGGCAGGATCAGCAGGGCGAACGCCGCCGGCCGCACGTCATAGCGTGGCGGATGGAGCAGCAGTGCGACACCGAACGGCACGAAAATCGCGGGCAAATCGGCCATCAGCTGATCCCAGTGATCCCACGCTGCGACAGTCACAAGGATCAGCGTGACCGAGACCACGAGGAACTGCAGCAACACCGATCGTTGCTGCCAGATCGAGGCGGCGGCAAA
>CBJNAT010000742.1:0-2189 GCA_966434585.1 uncultured Gammaproteobacteria bacterium
ACCTACTCGTCCGCGAGCGGCAACCTCATGACCGAGCTGCCGGGCCGAGCCGGCGCGAACTTGGGGAAGAACGATCCACCGCGCCACGATCGCCTGCGCGCGCTGGTCAATCACGCGTTCATGAAGCGCAATCTCGAAGCACTCGCCGAGCCGATTCGCGACATCGCACGCGAGGCAGCGAACGCGCTTAGCGGGCACAAGCGTTTCGACTTCATCACGGAGTTCTCTTCGAAGTTCACCGTCAGGGTATTGTTCGCTGCATTGGGCCTGCCATTGGGCGATGAGATGACTGTGCGCGAGAAAGCAGTGTTGATGGTGCAGAGCGATCCGCACACGCGCGCCAAAGGGCCCGAACACATCGCCGCTTATCAGTGGATGACGCAGTACGCGGCACACGTCATCGCAGAGCGCCGTGCACGTCCGAAAAACGATCTGATCTCGCACTTCAGCACGGCGGAGATCGACGGCGATCGGCTCGATGAGCGCGAAGTCTTGTTGACGACGACGACGCTGATCATGGCCGGCATCGAATCGCTGGGCGGTTTCATGGCCATGTTCGCGCTGAACTTGGCGGATCACGACGACGCGCGGCGCACGGTTGTGGGTGATCCCGCGCTGCTGCCCGAAGCGATCGAGGAGTCACTGCGTTTCAACACATCCGCTCAGCGTTTCAAGCGGCGGTTGCAGACGGATGTGACGTTGCATGGCAAGACGATGCGAGCAGGCGACTTTGTGTGCATGGTCTACGGCTCTGCCAATCGTGACGAGCGAAAGTTTCCGAACCCGGACGTCTACGACATCGGCCGCAAACCCCGTGGACATCTGGGATTCGGCGGCGGCGTCCATCTCTGTCTGGGCACGTCGATCGCGCGCCTCGGCGTGAAAATCGCATTCGAAGAGTTTCACAAGGCCATACCGGAGTACCGGCGAGCCGAGCAGCGGTTACAGTGGATGCCCTCTTCTACGTTTCGCAGCCCGATGCGCTTGGAACTCGAGGCAACCTGAGGCAGCGACGCTCACATCGCGGTGCGTACCGACCAAAGCTCCGGGAAGAACCGGAGCTCGAGAGCCTTGTTGAGATAGGCAACGCCACTCGTGCCACCGGTGCCGCGCTTATAGCCAATGATGCGCTCGACCGTCTTCATGTGGCTGAAGCGCCAGGTTTGGAATTTGTAGTCGAGGTCGACGAGCTTCTCGGCGAGCTCGTAGAGATCCCAGTTTTCTTTGACGCTGTGATAGACCGCGAGCCACGCGGCCGTGACTTGCTTGCTGGGCACGTACGGCTGCGACCAATCCCGATCGAGATAGTCTGCCGGGATCTCGAAGCCGCGGCGACTCAAGAGGCGCAGGCTCTCGTCGTAGACGCTCGGCGTGACCAATGCACGCTGCAACGTGGCGTACGCGTTGGGATCGCGCCGATGCACTTCGATTGCGTCCGCGTTTTTGTTGCCAAGCATGAATTCGAGCGCGCGGTACTGATAGGACTGAAAACCCGATGCACGCCCAAGGGAATTTCGGAACGCCGAGTACTCCGCCGGCGTCAGTGTCGCGAGCACATCCCACGCCTGGACGAGCTGTGCCTGGATGCGTGAGACCCGCGAGAACATCTTGAAAGTCGGCCCTAGCACGTCGCGTCGAATGTGGTCGACCGCGGCGGCGAGCTCATGCAAGCAGAGCTTCATCCACAGCTCGGAGGTCTGGTGGATGATGATGAACAGCATTTCGTCGTGCTCGAACGAGGCCGGATGCTGCGAGCTCAAGATGCGTTCGAGCTCGAGATACTCGCCGTAGCTACGCGAATCCCCGAGGTCCCAGTGGACCTGCTCGCCCGTGAAGTCGACTTTATGTCCGGCCGGCGGCTTGTCCGGATCCTTGGCCATCAGGCGAACATCCACGCCGGCACGTGTCGCCAGCCGCGCAGCAATTCGCGATCGAGCTGTCGGAAGTTCGGTTCGTGCTGAGCGACGAGCGCCCAATACGTGGGCGAATGATTCATGTGCCGGGTGTGACACAGCTCGTGGACGAGGAGATAGCGCACGACAGCAGGACGTAGGAACAGCAGGCAGACGTTCAGGCTGATGGTCCCGGAAATCGAGCAGCTGCCCCATCTCGTGCGTTGCCGGCGGATTTGCACTCGCCGATAACGAAAGCCGGTTTCCTGAGCGACCTGCGCCAGTTCCGCAGCCAAC
>CBJNAT010000743.1:0-2185 GCA_966434585.1 uncultured Gammaproteobacteria bacterium
CCAATTCCGGCTCGAGGTCGTGGTCGCTCGCGAGAATGGCAGCGGAGATCATGGGCGCCATGCCAGCCTCGAGAACGCCAATCGTCAGCAGTTTGGTGTCGACGCGCAGCACCGCACCGCTCGCGTAGACAAGGAGTGGAGCCAGTAGCAACTTCCATGACAACGCCGCGCCCATGGCCTGCCACTGACGGCTATCGATACGCAGGCGGAACTGCAGACCCACCGAGAACAGTGCGAGCGGTACGAGCGTCGCGGCGATGCGTGCGAGCACCTCATCCACGGTAGCGGGCCACGCGCCGACCGCCCCCATGGCAATCCCCACGATCAAGCCAACGAACGGTGGGAAGAGCAGCACCTTACGAGCGATGGAGCTGGCATTGACGTGCTGCCCGGAGTAGACCGCAGCGACGAGCGTGCCGCCGATCGCGAGCGCGAGAAAACAGCCTACCTGATCAGCGACGAGCGCCAGCTGCACCCCCTCCTGCCCGCGCAACGTGTCGATCAGCGGAAATCCGATGAACGCGGTGTTACCCAAGCCACACACCAACGTCAGCGCGCCGATCCGCGCTCGCGGCCACCGCAGCACACGCCCGACGACCGCACAAAACAGCCATCCGCCGAGAAACACGAACCACATCGATGCCGGCAAGAACCACAGTTGGACGTGCAACTCGATCCCGGGTACGAGCTGCAGCACCAGCGCAGTGAGCGCAACATTGATCACCCACCAGTTCAGGCTCTGCGCGAACTGAGCGGCGGGCTTCCCGAAACGGGCTACGAGCACGCCTAGCACGAAGCAAACGATCAACAACAGAATGGCAGACATGAGGAAGCCGGCCGCTTGGGGGCGGCCAGTGTAGCGGCCGCGCAGTCGAACGCAGCAGATCCTTGGCGTTCAGGCCTTCTTCACGAACTCGGACTTGAGCTTCATCGCACCGAAGCCCTCGATTTTGCAGTCGATGTTGTGGTCACCCGAAACGAGACGAATGTTCTTCACCTTCGTACCGGTCTTTAGAACGGACGACGAGCCCTTCACTTTCAGATCCTTGATCACGAGCACGGTATCGCCATCCTGCAGCACGTTGCCATGTGCATCGCGAACGGCAGCTTCTGCCTCTGAAGACTCTGGAGCTTCGCCCGCGCGCCACTCATGCCCGCACTCGGGGCAGACGAGCAAGGCGCCGTCTTCGTAAGTCAGCTGAGAGGCGCATTGAGGACAGGCGGGCAAGGTGGTCATGGAGTTCCGCTTGGTTGGTGGAACGCGATCGGCTTCGCCTTCGCGTGAAGGGCGCGGATGTTAACGGCTGTCGCAGGTGGATGCGATCTGCCCATCGAGAGTCTCCTCACGCCGGTCGGAAGCCGCCCCGAGTACGGATGGGCCGTAGCCGAAATGCGTCCAGTGACCGATCTACCTCAGGAGGCGATACCACATATTCTCGGCAATCGACAAAATTAGAATACATTCATGACCGCTGCCGCCGACACACAACGCTGGATCGAGATCGAGAAACTGCGGCTGGTCTTCGCCAACTTGCCGGTGGCAGTGACCTTCTCGTTTGCGGCGGGCATTTTCTTCGTGGCGATCCTGCGCCAAGTGCAGTCCGTCACGTATTTGGCGGCGTGGCTCGCTGTCGCGGCGATCGTCAGTGGCGCGCGCTACGTCCATGCACGCCGGTTCACCCAGGTTACGGATGACCAGATCGACATTCGCCGATGGCGTCTCGGTGTGGATGTCGGCACAGCCGCTTCGGGTGCGTGGTGGGGCTGCGGTGCAGTCGTGCTGTTCCCCGACGATCTCCCGCATCAGGTCTACATCGCATTCATTCTGGCCGGTATCGGCGCGGCCGCGATGACCTCGTATGCGCCGATGCGTCGCACTTATTTTCTGTTTCTGCTCCCCAGCGTCGTGCCGCTGATGGTGCGCATCGGCTTCGAAGGCACCGAAGTGCACGCTTCCATGGCCATCCTCGTCGGGATGTATCTCGCGGTCGTCGCGCGCTCCGCTAAGAACACGGAGAAGATGATCGCAACCGTGCTGAGCCTGCGCGCGGAGAATCTGGAACTCACCCGAGCACTGCAGCACGAAGCCACGCACGACGCGCTCGTCGACTTGGCGAACTACCGCGAGTTCCACGCTCGATTGCAACGCATTGCCGCTTCGGCTGCGACAGAAAAGCAGCCTTAT
>CBJNAT010000744.1:0-2184 GCA_966434585.1 uncultured Gammaproteobacteria bacterium
TCGCTGCGCGAGAGCGGCGCAATTTGCATGTAGGTGACACGGCCGGCGTTGTCGGGGTAGTTCACAAGGAATTGCTCATACGCCGCAAATCGCTCGACGAGGCCCTTGCTGTAGTCGAGCCGGTCGACGCCAATCATCAACTTGCGACCGGTGAGACTGTCGACCATGCGGCGCACGATCTCGCTGTTCATCGCCTCGGCTGCGGACGTTTGAATCGCCATCGGATCGACGCCGATCGGATACACGTCGGCGCGCAACTTGCGATCGCCGATGACGACGCGCCGGTCCGACCGCACGCACTCGGGACCGAACAGATGTTCGATGCCGGAAAGGAACGCCTGCAGATCGTTCAGTGTTTGAAAGCCCACGACGTCATAGCTAGTCAGATCGCGTAGCAACTCTGCGTAGGTCGGTAGCACGCGCAACGTGTCGATGTGCGGGAAAGGGATGTGCAGGAAGAAGCCGATGGGCCGCTTCACACCCAACTCGCGCAGCCGCCGCGCGAGCGGAATCAAGTGATAGTCGTGAATCCAGATGAAATCGTTCGGCTGCAGCAGCGGCGCGAGCTTCTGCGCAAAGGAGCGATTCACGTTCTCGTACGCCTCGTGCTGGTCCTGGTGATAGCGAAAGTCCTTGATGAAGTAATGAAACAGCGGCCACAGCACCTCATTGGCGTAGCCGTTGTAATACCCCTCGAAGTCACCGCGCTTGATATCGAGGGTTGCGTAGGTGACGCCGTCGCGGATGTGGATGTCCGGGTCCGCGGGATCGCCCTCGACGGTCTCTCCGCCCCAGCCGAACCACAGCCCACCGGTGCGCTTCAGCGCCCCCAAGACCCCGACGGCCAGACCACCGGGCGCCGCGGTCTTCCGCGGCAATGAGATTCGATTCGAAACGCAGACCAGTCGATGCATGTCGTCCCTTGCTGGCGAGCCGCAAGGAATAATGCGAGCGGAGCGAAGCGGGTTCCGAGCAGAGTCTGGCCAGAAGCTGGGGGGATTGGAACAGTAGGCGGCGTGTTCGCCGCACACGCTCGCTCTGGGCGATAGGGCACACGGGCTACGGGCTACGGGCTACGACCAGAACGGCTGATGTAACCGTAGCCCGTAGCCAGTAGTCCGTAGGCCGCCCGTTCTGGCTTAGAATTCGCGCCCCCTTTCGACCCACAAACGAGCTTGAGACCGCAATGAAGACCCCCGTCAATGTCGCCATCACCGGCGCGGCCGGACAAATCGGCTACGCCCTCGCCTTCCGTGTCGCCTCGGGCGCCATGCTCGGTCCGGACACTCCGATCAACCTGCACCTGCTCGAAATCACTCCGGCGCTCGGCGCCCTGCAGGGCGTGGTCATGGAGTTGAACGACTGCGCGTTTCCGACGCTGAACAAGGTCGTGGCGACGGATGACGCGAAGGTTGCGTTCAAAGATTGCGATGTGGCGCTACTGGTCGGTGCGCGTCCTCGCGGACCGGGCATGGAGCGCAAGGATCTGCTGCTCGCGAACGCACAGATCTTCTCGGCACAGGGCAAGGCGCTCGATGCAGTCGCGAATCGCAATGTGCGCGTGTTGGTCGTGGGCAATCCGGCGAATACCAATGCGCTCATTGCCCAGCGCAACGCGCCGGGCCTGAATCCGCGCAACTTCACCGCGATGGTTCGCCTCGACCACAATCGCGCCCTCGCGCAGCTCGCCGAAAAGACGGGCGTCCACTACAACAAGATCCGCAAGGTCACGATCTGGGGCAATCACTCGGCGACGCAGTACCCCGACCTGCACCAGGCGACCGTCGACGGCAAGGCCGCGCTCTCGCTCGTAGATCAGCAGTGGTACGCGGAAAGCTTCATCCCCGTCGTCCAGCAGCGTGGCGCCGCGATCATCAAGGCGCGCGGTGCCTCCTCCGCTGCTTCAGCTGCTTCGGCGGCGATCGACCACATCCGCACGTGGGTACAGGGCACACCCGACGGTGACTGGGTCAGCATGGGGGTACCGTCGGACGGCAGTTACGGCATCCCGGCGGGCGTCATCTATGGCTATCCCGTCACCTGCAAGAACGGCGACTACCAGATCGTGCAGGGCCTTTCGATCAACGAATTCAGCCGGGCGCGCATGGATGCCACGTACAAAGAGCTGCTCGAAGAGCGTGATGGGGTGAAGGAATTGATTTGAGAAGTCGGCGAGGTGGCTAG
>CBJNAT010000745.1:0-2183 GCA_966434585.1 uncultured Gammaproteobacteria bacterium
ACGACGAGCAGCAGGCCGAGCGCATAGCGCAAACGTCTCAGCATCGACACCTCTAGCTTTCCCAGCATGGTACCGGTACCATCCCCCAAATAGACAATCACGGCGAGCGAGCGGACGACGCCCAGTCATCGGCTCCATCGTCAACGCAGGCCACTGAGCGCTACGGCAGCCATCACGGCTGGCAGCGCGACTGATCGGGGGTTGAATGCAGAACGACCAGCGGCAATCGAACCGGCGGCGCTCGTTGACACGGCGTTCTTTCCTTCAAGCCACAGCTGCCCTGAGTTGCCTTACCTTGCATGGCATCGCCGCGTCGGCTGCTGCGCGCTTTCAGCCAAGCTGGGCTTCGCTGGTCGACGACTATCGTGTGCCCGAGTGGTTTCGCGATGCCAAGTTCGGCATTTGGGCGCACTGGAGTGCGCAGTGCGTGCCGGAAGCGGGCGACTGGTACGCCCGCAACATGTACATCCAGGGCCATTGGCAGTACGAGCACCACCTGCGCATGTACGGCCATCCCAGGCAATTCGGGTTCATGGAAATCCAGAACCTCTGGAAGGCCGAGAACTGGCAGCCCGAGGCGTTGATGGATCTGTACGTGAAGGCGGGCGCTCGCTACTTCGTCGCGCTTGCCAATCATCACGACAACTTCGATGCGTACGACTCCAAGCACCACGCGTGGAACTCAGTGCGCTTAGGTCCCAAGCGCGATCTCATCGGCACGTGGGCGCGCGTCGCGCGCGAGAAAGGCTTGCGCTTTGGCGTGAGCAATCATTCGGCGCACGCGTGGCATTGGTTTCAGACTGCGTATGGCTACGATCCGGAAGGTCCGCACGCGGGCGAGCGCTACGATGCTTGGCGTCTGGCGAAGGCGGATGGACGCGGCAAGTGGTGGCAAGGACTCGATCCGCAACAGCTCTACACCGGCCGCAACATCGTGATGCCCGATGGCTTCACGACGGCTCGCACGGCAGACAGATGGCACGCTGATAACACGGCCTACTGGGATGAGAAGCCACCCGCGGCGAATCCAGAGTTCACGCGCTCGTGGTTCCTGCGTTGTCGCGATTTGATTGATACGTATCGACCAGACCTCGTGTACTTCGACAACACCGGTCTGCCGCTCGGCCAGGCTGGGCTCGACATCACGGCGCATTACTACAACGCAAGCATGGCCTGGCATGAGGGCAAGCTCGAGGCCGTGGTCAATGGGAAAAACATGCCGCCCGAGCGTCGAGCCGGATTGGTCGAGGACGTCGAGCGGGGCTTTCGCGATGGTATCGAGCCGCTGCCGTGGCAGACGTGCACCTGCATCGGCGATTGGCACTACAACCGCTCGCTCTTCGACAACCACCGATACAAGTCATCGACCACGATCATCCATCAGCTTTGTGACATCGTCTCGAAGAACGGCAATCTGCTGCTCTCCATTCCGGTGCGTGGTGACGGCTCGATCGATGCGGACGAGCGTCGCTTCCTCGGCGATCTCGCCGACTGGATGGGGCGCAATGGGGAGGCCATTCACGGCACACGGCCGTGGCGCATGTTCGGCGAAGGGCCCACGAAGGTCGCGGGCGGCTCGTTCAGCGAACAGTCCTCGCAACCGTTTACGGCCGAGGACGTGCGCTTCACCACGAAGGCCGGCGCGCTCTACGCCATCGCGCTCGGTTGGCCGAAGAGCGGTGTGTTGCGGATTGCGGCGCTAGGGGAGGGCTCGGCGCTCGCGCCGGGCGCGATCGAGAACGTGCAGGCGGTCGGTGCCCCCGAGAGTCTCACTTTCACCCGTAACTATCGATGGCTGGAAGTGAAGGTGCCGGAAGGGTTGGCGGGTTCGCCGGCGGTGGTGCTGAGGATTCGGGGAAACGGGCTCGTATGAAGAACAACAAACACTGCCACGCAATCTTCACCGTGTGTGCCTTGTGGGCGCTGACGGCACTCCCGGCGCACGGCGCAAACGCGGTGATGACCTCGCCGGACGGCCGCATCACGCTGCAGATCGCGGAAGACGGCGCCACGTTCTCCGTCGCGCGGGGTGGCGAGACCGTGATCGCGGCCTCGCCGCTGGGGCTCGAGCTGGACGGCGCGCCGGGCTTCAGCGCGTTGAAGTTGGAATCGCGCGAGGATGCGGTGGTCGACCGAACGATCCCGCTCATCGCGACCAAGGCCTCCAGTGCGCGCGACCACTA
>CBJNAT010000746.1:0-2180 GCA_966434585.1 uncultured Gammaproteobacteria bacterium
GCATCGCGTCACGCTGATCGGCTCGTCGCCCTATTTCGAGTTCACCCCATCGAACCCGTGGATCGCGGTCGGTTGGCGCCAGCCGGAACAGACGCGCGTCGCGATGCGGGGGCCGCTGGAGTCGAAGGGCATCGAGTGGATCGCGGAAGCCGTGGAGCACATCGACGCACCCAACAACAGCGTGCGTGTGCGCAGCGGCCGTGAGCTCAGCTACACGCATCTTGTCATTGCGACCGGTCCGAAGCTCGCGTTCGACGAAGTGCCTGGCCTCGGGCCCAGCGGCTTCACGCAGTCGGTGTGTACACATGAGCACGCCACGCAAGCGTGGCAGCGCTATGAAGCGTTTCTCGCGAATCCGGGACCGATCATCGTCGGCGCGGCGGGCGGCGCGAGTTGCTTCGGGCCGGCCTACGAGTTCGCGATGATCCTCGATGCCGATCTGCGCAAGCGCAAGCTGCGCGATCGCGTGCCGATGACGTTCGTCACGAGCGAACCGTACATCGGCCACATGGGGCTCGGTGGCGTGGGCGACAGCAAGGGCTTAATGGAATCCGAGCTGCGCCAGCGGCACATCAAGTGGCTCGTGAACGCCAAGATCGCGCAGGTTTCGGCTGAGGAGATGAAGGTCATCGAACACGACGAGGAGGGCAAGCCCAAGAAGGAACACGCCTTGCCCTTCAAGTACGCGATGGTCATCCCAGCGTTCAAAGGCGTCGATGCCGTCGCGCAGGTAGCGGAGCTGTGCAATCCGCGCGGCTTCGTATTGATAGACCAGTACCAGCGCTCGAAGAAGTACCCCAACATCTACTCGGCAGGCGTGTGCGTGGCGATTCCCCCGATCGAAGCGACGCCCGTGCCGACGGGTGCACCGAAGACGGGTTACATGATCGAGTCGATGGTCAGCGCCATCTGCGCCAACATCGTCGCCGATATCCAAGGCCAACCGATCAAGGCAGAAGCGACGTGGAATGCAATCTGTCTCGCCGACTTCGGTGATACGGGTGCGGCATTCGTCGCCCTGCCCGAAATCCCGCCTCGCAACGTCACCTGGGCCAGCATCGGCAAATGGGTGCACCTTGCGAAGGTCGCATTTGAGAAATACTTCCTCCGCAAGGTTCGCACCGGCTCTCTTACGCCCATCTATGAAACGTACGTTCTGAAGCTCCTCGGCATCGTCTCGCTCAAGGAGAAGCGCCCGTGATGAGACGAGCGCAATCGCTGCGAGGCTGCGCTGTGGTCTTGATGCTGCTGGCCTCTTCCGCGCACGCGGAAACGTTGCAAGAGGCGTGGCAGCGCGCGCTCGATCACGACGCCGCATTTGCCGCCGCAATCGCCGAACGCGAGAGCGCCGAAGCGACCGAGCGAGCAGCCCGAGGCGCACGCCTGCCCTCGCTCACTGCCAGCGCCGGTTACACCCGCTTCGACGACGCACCCCAATTCGACTTCGCTGGGCCGGGCATGCGGTTTCGAGTCCCCATCTTCGAGGGCGACGAGCTCCAATCCGGCAGCGTGGAGGCGAAACTCCCGCTCTTCACGGGCGGACGCATCACGGCGGAGATCGGCGCAGCGCATCAGGCAGCCCGTGCGGCGTCCGACACCGAGCGCGCCGCCAGCTCGAGCTTGCGACTGCAGGTGGCGCAGACCTACGTGGACGTGCTGCGCGCGCGACGGCAACAGCAATCCGCCGCGCTGACCGTCGACAGCCTGCGCGCGCATGCCACGGATGTGGGCCACATGGTCGAACGCGAAATGGTGGCGCGCAGCGATCTGCTCGCCGCTCAAGTGGCGCTCGCCAACGCCGAGCAGCAGCGCGTGCGCGCCGACAATGCGGTCGCGCTGGCCTACGCGGCCTACAACCGACGTCTGGGCGAACCGCTCGATCGCATCGTCGCGCTCGAAGACTCGTTCGCTGTCGCCCCCGAATTGAATGACCAGCCCCTCGGGGCACTCGTACCCAAGGCACTGCAGAGCCGATATGAAATGAGCGCCGCCGCGGCGCAGGCCGAAGCCTTTGCTTTGCAGGCCGATGCCGCGCGAGCCGCCCTGCTGCCGCAGCTTACGCTCACGGGCGGCTACAACTACTTCGCCAACGACGTACTCGACCGCGAGAACTTCAGCAGCATCGGCGTCGGCATCTCCTCGTCGGTGATCCGCTTGAACTCGCCCTCGACGACGATGTC
>CBJNAT010000747.1:0-2174 GCA_966434585.1 uncultured Gammaproteobacteria bacterium
AGGTCCCAAGCCCTGCCTTCAAACCAACTCCACCGCCATCGCCGTCGCTTCGCCACCGCCGATGCAGATCCCTGCGACACCGCGCTTGCCGCCGCGATGCTTCAGAGCCGCCAGCAGTGTCGCCAGGATGCGTGCCCCCGATGCGCCGATCGGATGCCCGAGCGCGCAGGCGCCGCCATTCACGTTGAGCTTCGCGTGCGGGATGGATAATTCCTTCATCGCGATCATCGCAACGACGGCGAACGCTTCGTTCACTTCGAACAGATCGATCTCCTTCACGGACCAGCCCGCTTTCGCGATGACCTTGTTCAACGCGGGCACGGGTGCTGTCGTGAACAGGCCCGGCTCATGCGCGTGGCCACCCGTTGCAATCACGCGAGCGACGACTTTCAAGCCGAGTTTGTCAGCGACGCTCGCGCGCGTCATCACGAGTGCCGCAGCACCGTCCGAAATCGACGATGAATTCGCAGCGGTCACGGTGCCGTCTTTGCTGAACGCAGGCTTCAACGTGGGGATCTTGTCCACCTTCGCTTTGCCGGGTTGCTCGTCGAACGTGACCTTCTCGACACCAGCGCGTGTCGTGACTTCGACCGGCACGACTTCATCGTCGAAGGCGCCGCTTTTAATGGCATTGTTGGCGCGCGTGAGGCTCTCGACGGCGTACGAATCTTGATCCTGTCGCGTGAAGCCATAGCGCTTCACAGCTTCTTCCGCGAACACACCCATTAGGGTGCCTGGCTGATACGCATCTTCGAGACCGTCGAGATACATCGAGTCCTTCACGACGTCATGGCCGATCCGTGCGCCGCCTCGATGCTTCGGCAGCAGGTACGGCGCATTGGTCATCGATTCCATGCCGCCCGCAACGATGATGTCAGCTGAGCCCGCGGCCAAGGCTTCGTAGGCCATGATCGCTGCCTGCATTCCCGAGCCGCACATCTTGTTCACGGTCGTTGCCTGCACGCCGCGCGGCCGACCTGCAGCGAGACCGGCCTGACGAGCCGGCGCTTGCCCCAAACCGGCCGGCAGCACGCAACCCATGTAGATCCGCTCGACAGATTCGCCGGACACACCGGCACGCTCGAGCGCGGCCTTCACGGCCACAGCGCCGAGATCGGTCGATTTGACGGAGGCGAGCGCGCCTTGGAAACCGCCCATTGGAGTGCGGGCGTAGGAAGCGATGACGACGGGATCGGAAGCCATGATAAAAACCTCTACGGTGAGCGGGGGGATGACGACGATCGCCTAGTCGCCCGCCCGAACAGTTCGGAGGCGATCAGTTTAGCCATCGAAGCCTCTCTGGTGCAGGGTGCCCAGCGGTGCCTCATTGCTGCTCCCAGGCGTGCGGCAAGAGCTTGCAGAGCGGCGGGCGCAGTGCGACGCCCCCGAACCCCATGAATGGTGATTGCGGCAGCATCGGGCGCCCTTCTACTGTTGCGGGTCGAATCAGCTCAACTCGATCGCGCAGCGTCACTCCATGCAGCAGAGCATATCCACGGGCAATCCCGAGCAGCTTCGCGAGGAAGTTCGCGCCTGGCTCGAACACAACGTACCGCACCATTGGCGCGAAGCCGTCACCGGCAAGCCGCAGGAAGTCTTCGTGCAGTTGCAACGCGACTGGTTCAAGAAACTCATGCAGGCCGGTTACGCGATCCCGCATTGGCCCGCCGGTTATCCCGGCGGCGGCCGCTCGCTCGCCGAGCAGAAGGTGATCTTCGAGGAGATCGCTCGAGCCGATGCGCCGCGACTCATCCTCCCCTTCGTCGCGCTCTATCACGCGGCCTCGACGATCATGGAGTGCGGTACGCCCGCACAAAAAGAGAAGTACTTACCACGCATCGTGGCCGGTGAGCTCTGGTGTCAGGGTTTCTCCGAGCCCAACGCCGGTTCCGATCTTGCCTCGCTGCGCACCCGTGCGGAGCGCCGTGGCGATCGCTACGTGATCAACGGCCAGAAGATTTGGTCGACGCTCGCGCAGTTCGCCGATCGATGCTTGCTGCTCGTGCGCACCGGCGGCTCGGAACCGCCGCAGGCCGGCCTCACGTATCTGCTGCTCGACATGCGCACGAAAGGCATCACCGTGCGGCCGATCAAGCAGATCACCGGCGATGACGAGTTCTGCGAAGTGTTCTTCGACGATGCCGAAGTGCCCGTCGAAGATCGGATCGGAGAGG
>CBJNAT010000748.1:0-2167 GCA_966434585.1 uncultured Gammaproteobacteria bacterium
AGCTTGCCCTGGATGGACGTTGCCGCAGTCGGCGTGCTCGTCCTGAAATCGCGAGTGGCAAGCGCGGTGAGCTTCGCAAGCGCTCGCAACGCTCGGTCGGGCGACACGAAGCACGGCACGCCCAGCTCACGCAAGCGACGAATGTAGTGCTCCGGTACGACGGCGCCTTCGTCGACACCCGCGAAGATCAGCGGACGGTCGGGTCGCAACTGCTCGACGGCGCCGATGATCGGCGGGAACTTCAGATCGCACGTCTTGGGATCCGTTTGGATGATCGCGAGCACGATGCTGCCGAAACGACCATCCGTCAGCAGAGCCGCCAATGTGCGTCGATACAGATCCGGATCGACGAGCGCTTGCGCCGTGAGGTCGAGCGGATTGCTAACGGGCACGAAGTCCGGCAGCACGGCCCGCACGGCCGGCGAGGTCGCATCGGTGAGTGGCGGCAATGCCAGTCCAAGCTGCTCGCTCAAGTCGAGCGTCAACGCTTTGAATGCGCCCGACTCTGTGACATAGGCGGTACCGGGCCGTGGCAGCGTTGGACAACGGCACACGATCTCCAGCACATCGCCCAACTCTTCGAGGCTATCCACGAGCACCACGCCTTGTCGTTCGACGAGCACGCGCATGACCTGATAGTCGCCCGCCATCGCACCGGTGTGGGTCGCCGCCGATTCGCGCGCGGCACTGCTTCGCCCTGGATGCAGCAATACGATCGTCTTGCCCTTGGCACGCGCACGCGCAGCCAGCTCGAGAAAGTGCTGCGGCTGGCGAAACTGTTCGACGATCATCCCGAATGCATGCGTGTTGGGATCGTCGAGCAAATACTCGATGTAGTCCTCGACGCCGCTCACCGCTTCGTTGCCCGTGGATACCGTGTACGACACGCCGAGATCGCGGCTGCTCAACATCACGCCGAGCACGGCCGCCATCGCGCCGCTCTGCGAGACGATGCCGACGCCGCGGCGACTGCGGAGCGGCAAGGCGGGCGTTTCAACGAAGGTCAGCGCGATGCCATCGACGTAGTTGACGAGACCGAGACAGTTCGGCCCTTCGATGACCATGCCGTTCTCGGTGGCGATGCGCGCCAGCTCGCGCTGCTGCGCGAGCCCCTCTTCGCCGCCTTCCGCAAAGCCTGCGGAGAAGATGACGGCGGCACCCACTTTGCGACGTGCGAGTGCGGCGACAGCATCGATGACCGCGGCGCGTGGAATGGCGAGCACTGCGGCATCCACACCGAATGGCAGCTCATCGATGTATTTGAGACAGCGCCGCCCGCCGATCTGATCGCGATTGGGATTGATGAGATGGACGTCACCCGCGAACTGCATGCGATCGAGGTTCGCGATGACAGATGCACCGAGGGCTCCGGGCGTTGCCGAGGCACCCACGATCGCGACCGAGCGAGGTTTCAGCAGGCGCTCGATGGCGCCAGGGCTGTGGCGGGTGGTAGCGGTGTTCACGTTCGATCCCCTTTCGACTCTTGTCCGAACCAGTTGCTATCGCAGCTGCCCTCACCCGACGCTAACGCGCCGACTGGCGCGCCACGTTCTCCGGTCGCCTCCCGCAACCGGGAGAGGTGAAGAGGTGGCGCTGCCCATCGAGCGCGTCCCCTCTCCCGGTTTCGGGAGAGGGACAGGGTGAGGGTCTTCTTGCGTCCGCAGCCCCTCACCCCTTCTTCGACTTGTCGTACGCGCCGAGCCCAGGCTTGTACGTCTTATCGTCGATGAACTGCTTGATGCCGTGTTTGCGGCCTTCGTTGTCGAAGAAGTTCGCGGCCTCTTGCGCGCGGATCAAGTAGTCCTCTGCGTTGTCGTACGTCATCTCGCTTACGCGGCGAACGGCATCTTTCGTCGCCTTCAACGCAACTGGATTCTTCTCCAGCAGTTTACGCGCGACCTGCTCGACCCGCTGGCTCAGTTCAGCCAGGGGTACCGACTCGTTCACCAGTCCCCACTCTGCTGCCGTGCGGCCGTCGATGTTTTCACCGAGTAGTGCGTGATACATCGCCTTGCGGAAGGGCATCAGCTCGCGCGCCACTTTGGTAGCACCCCCGCCGGGCAGAATGCCCCAATTGATTTCCGACAATCCGAACTGAGCCTCATGAGCGGCGAACGCCAGATCGCATGCGAACAGCGGCCCATAACCGCCGCCGAAGCACCAGCCG
>CBJNAT010000749.1:0-2166 GCA_966434585.1 uncultured Gammaproteobacteria bacterium
TCCGATCCAGCGGTGGCTGGTGAGCATGAGTCCTCAAAAAGGCGATCTTTTTATGCTGTCGGCGGGCCGTGGTGCCGGTTTGCTGGAAGCTTTCATGGAGTTCCCGCAGCCGCTCGCGCTGTTCGGCCTGGACGGTCACATCGATTTGGCGAACGACCGCTTCGTTGAGCAAGTCGGTGTGGCTGGGATCCGCGAAGCATGGGCCGCGCGATTGAAAGGTCAGGGCGATGCCGGCTGGGCGCAGGTCCAGTTGCCAAGCGTGGAGTCGGGAGCAGGCGCCGTGCATGCGCGCGTCCTGCGCATGACGAATCACACGCTCGTGATCGTGGATCAGGTCGGAACAGCTCAGCGCGATCGGGAGATAGAAGGCCTGCGTCGGCGGCTGGCGGAAGTCGCCAGGATGGCCACGACAGACTATCTGACGGGAGCGTGGAATCGAACGCACTTCCACCAGGTAATTCAGCTCGAGCTCGCGCGCAGCACCGTGAGCCATCAGCCGCTCACGCTCATTCTTTTCGACGTGGACTACTTCAAGAGCATCAACGATCGCTATGGCCACGTGCAAGGCGATGGCGTGCTACGCGAGCTCGCGAAAGCCGTGCGTCATAAGCTCCGGGCGACCGATGCACTGTTTCGCTGGGGCGGTGAAGAGTTCGTGGTGCTGATCAGCTGCGGGTATGCCAACGCAGAGCGGGTGGCTGAGAACTTGCGGGCGGTCGTCGAGCATCACGCCTTTGAGACAGTGGGGCGAGTCACGATCAGTCTTGGCGTTGCAGAGCACGATGCCGATGAAGATGTTCACCAGTGGTTCGAACGGCTTGACGCTGCGCTGTACATGGCAAAGACGGCAGGCCGTAATCGAGTTGCGGTCGATCGGCGGGGAAATTCCGACCATTGGTCCAGGCGCTCGAAAGCGCACCTCCTACATCTCATCTGGCAGCAAGTGGATGAGAGTGGGCATGCGGAACTGGACGTGGAGCATCGTGAGCTGTTCCGGCTTGCCAACACCCTCATCGATAGATCCTTCCCTGAAGGACGCGATACGGCGGAAGTGCTAACCGCTTGTGACGAGCTCATCAACCATGTGCGTGGGCATTTCGAACACGAGGAAGAGATGCTCTCGCGTATGCGCTACCCGCAACTGGAAGATCACAAACGCGCGCACGCCGGACTCATGCGTCGAGCTTTTAAGATGCGGGAAATGCTCACCGATGGCCGAGTCCGCCCCCGCGCGCTCATCCAGTTCCTCGCCGAAGAGGTCGTAGCTCGGCACATGCTCGATGTCGATCGTGCATTCTTCCCCCTTTTCACCGAGTACAGCGCAATGGATGTCTTCGGCGAGGGACTTCGGTAGCTATCGATGTCCAAATAGGCTGTATAGCGGCTTCCGTATTGCTAGGCGGGGGCGTCCGGAACATCGTCTTCGCCTGGTACCCTGCGCGCCATTTCGAACACAGAACGCCTTTCATGAACGGTATCGCATGCACCGAGTGGCGCGCAGTCGATCTGCTATCCGACGATCTGCTTGCGCTGCACGCCGCCAATCCGCAGCGTTATCCCGTGTTACTGCAGAGCACGGCGCCGAACACGCAAACCGGGCGCTTCGACGTGTTGATGGCGTTCCCTGGCGAGCGACTGCGCGCATTTGCAAGTGGCGAGCTGCACGGCAGGACGTCTGGACAGACCTTTCTCAGCGCTCTCGATAGCTGGGTTCGCGAAGAAGGCCGCGAAGAGGATCTGCAAAGCTGCGACTTGCAGATGCCCTTTCGCGGCGGCTGGTTTCTCTATCTGAGCTATGAGTTGATCCGCGAAATCGAACCGCGGCTTCGCCTGCACCTTCCCGCAAGTGGGTTGGTTGCCGAAGCTGTTCGGATCCCAGCCGGCATCGTGCGATGTTGTGCCACAGGGCGGGCATGGATATTTGCAGAAGCAGGGCGGCAGGAGCTCATGTCGCGCATTGCTGAAGACGTGCTGTCGTTGCGTGCGCGGCCTCATTCGGCGGGATCGTTCATCGCGTGCGAAGTCATCGAGGAGGATCCACGCATCTATCTTGATGCGGTGAGGTCGGCGCTGGAGCACATTCGCGCCGGCGACATCTACCAGGCGAATCTCTCCAGGCAATGGCGCGCGCGGTTGCGCGGCACGGTCAATGCTGCGGGTGTCTAC
>CBJNAT010000750.1:0-2162 GCA_966434585.1 uncultured Gammaproteobacteria bacterium
TGCTCGTGCTGAAGACATTCGCGTTGTGGGGATGCTCGATCGCGAGGCGGAAGTCGTTGCGGCGGCACGCTGGGCGCGTCAGCAGGTCGAGGGCGGCCAACGCGATGTCGCTGTGATCATGGCCGATCTGCAGAGTCGGCAGGCCGACGTGCGGCGGTCCTTCGAGGAAGTCTTCACACCCCGTGCGCGCGGGCTGGATGCCGATAGCGACGCCGCGCCATTCATCATCGCCGCGCCGCAAGCGTTGTCGCAGTTTCCCTTAGTCGATGCAGCGCTCACGTTCCTTCATCTCGTGCAAGGACCGAGCGATAGCCGCCAGGTGGGCCGCCTGCTGCGTTCGCCTTTTCTGCACGGAGCGCGCGCTGAAGGCGATCTACGTGCGCAGGCCGACGTTCGCTTGCGCGATGAGCAGCGTGAGCGTTGGGATGCGATCGAGCTCGAGCGTTGGGCTGCGGTGACGCGCTGTACGCTGCTCGGATCGGCTCTGCGTGAAGCTACTCGCATCGCGCGAGCATTCCCACGACGTGCCGCGCCGAGTGTCTGGTCCGAGCAGTTTCATGCGCTGCTGCGTGCTATCGGCTGGCCCGGCGAGCGAACGTTGTCGAGCGTCGAGCAGCAAACCCTCAAGAAGTTCCAGGCATGTCTTGCAGAGTTGGGCAGTCTCGATGCGGTGGTCCCGTTTATCACGGTCGCACAGGCATTGCGCGAGCTCACTCGGCTGGCGATCGATACGCCGTTCGAGCCCGAGACGCCGATGGCTGCGGTCACGATCATCGATCCGACGACCTGCGCGGGCATGACCTTCGATGCGGTGTGGATTGCAGGGCTCGACGCTACGCGATTGCCTGGGCCGGTGGCGCCGGATCCACTGATACCGCTCGAGCTACAGCGTGCGGCGGGCATTCCAGAAGCGACGGCGGAGAGCAACTTCGCGTTGAGTCGGATACGACTGCAGCGACTGCTCGCGAGCGCCCCGGACGTCACCTTGAGTTGGCCGCAGAGCGAAGGCGACGCCGAGCTGCAGATGAGTCCGCTGCTCGCCTCGTTGCCTCAGGCCGAGGCGCCGCACCTCGACAGCGATCCGAGCTGGCAGCAAGCGATCTTCACGGCGCGGCCTACGTTGGAAGTGCTCGACGACGACTACGCGCCGCCGCTTCAGGAGCGCATTGCACGGGGCGGCGCTCGCACCCTCGAGCTGCAGTCATTGTGCGCCTTCCGTGCGCAAGCCGAGCTGCGCCAGCGTGCGGCGCCGTTGAAGCGCGTCGGCTCGGGGCTCGAGCCTGCGGACCGGGGCAAGCTCGTGCATCGCGTGCTCGCAGCGCTCTGGAGCGAGCTGGGTGATCAGGCCCGATTGCTCGAGACGAGTCGGGAGCACGTCGAAGCGCGTGTACGCGAGCTTGCGCAGCAACATGCCGCGCACTCGCTACCCGCAACGAGCCGGCCGCGTGCCACGTTGGTCAAGCTCGCGGTGGAGCAAGTCACTCAGCAAGTCATGCGGTTACTGACGATCGATCGACAGCGTCCCGAGTTCACGGTGCGGCGAACAGAGCGCGATCAGTCGTACAGCATCGGAGGGCTGAATTTGCGTCTGCAGCCCGATCGCATCGATGAGCTATCCGGCGGTTGGCTGATCGTCGACTACAAACTGGGTGAGGCCAACGAGCCGAAGGACTGGATCGACAAAGTGCCGGGCCGGCCTCGCAAGCCGCAGCTGCCCTTGTATGCGCTTGCTCATCAGGAGCGGCTTGCGGGCGTCGCTTTTGCGGTGCTGGCGCCGGGTGCGGTCGAGTATCGAGGCGTGAGCAACGGGATCCCGATGGCGCCGGGGATCGAGGCGTACGAAACTGCGTCGCGACGCTGGATCGGCGCCCCGGCGGACTGGAGCGGCTTGTTGCGCCGTTGGCACTCTGCGCTCGATTCGCTCGCTTGCGACTACATCGCCGGCGAAGCGCGCGTCGATCCACTATCAGATGCGTGCACGTACTGTCATCTCTCGACCTTCTGCCGCGTGCACGAACGCAGCGAAGAAGCCGCTGCCGAAACGGGCGATGACGATGCTGGATGAGCAGACAGGCACGATCGCAATCGACGCGCAAGCGCGAGCACGTGCGCTCGACCCGCAGTGCTCGTTCACCGTTCAAGCGCCAGCCGGCTCAGGTAAG
>CBJNAT010000751.1:0-2158 GCA_966434585.1 uncultured Gammaproteobacteria bacterium
GCGGCATAATTCTCTCTCTGCTCGTGGCGGGACAAGGGCTGCGCGTCGTGCATGAAGGGATCAAGCCTGGCGAGCGAGTGGTCCTGAATGGCCTGCGCCGCGTGAAGCCTGGTGAAGTCGTCGCGCCTCTCGCTGTGTCGATGGACGAACAGAACACGCGCGTTGCCGATGGCAATGGGGCCACGCACGCGAGGACCGCAACATGAAGTTCTCATCCTTCTTCATCGATCGGCCCGTCTTCGCCGCGGTGCTGTCGGCTTTCATCACGATTGCGGGCGCGCTTGCGCTGTTTCGTTTGCCAATCAGCGAATACCCCGAAGTCGTGCCGCCTTCGGTGGTCGTGCGGGCGCAGTACCCCGGTGCGAACCCGAAGGTCATTGCGGAGACGGTGGCCGGTCCACTGGAGCAGGAAATCGTCGGGGTCGAGAACATCATTTATATGTATTCGCAGGCGACCACCGACGGGACGCTCGCGCTCACGGTGACGTTCGAGATCGGCACGGACATCGATCGTGCGCAGGTTCAGGTGCAGAACCGGGTCGCGCAGGCACTGCCACGTTTGCCCGAAGAAGTGCGTCAGCTCGGCGTTTCCACCGTGAAAAGCTCGCCCGATCTGATGATGGTCGTGCACCTCGTATCGCCGGATCACAGCCACGACTCGCTCTATCTGCGCAACTACGCCACGCTCAACGTTCGCGACGAGCTAGCTCGCCTGCCGGGCATGGGTGACGTGCGCGTGTTCGGCGCGGGCGATTACTCCATGCGTGTGTGGCTGGATCCGGAGAAAGTGGCCTCGCGCAGTCTCACGACGGGCGACATCGTACGTGCGATTCGCGAACAGAACGTGCAGGTGGCCGCCGGCCAGATCGGCGCCGCACCGGCCAAAGGCGCGGACTTCCAGATTGCGTTGAACACCTCGGGACGGCTGACCAGCGAGCAGGAGTTCGCGGATATCGTCATCAAGACGGGTGAGAGCGGCGAAGTCGTGCGCTTGCGCGATGTCGCGCGGCTCGAGCTCGGGGCTGCCACTTACGCGTTGAATGCGCAGCTCAACAACAAGGACGCGGTCGCGCTGCCCATCTTTCAGTCGCCGGGTTCGAATGCGCTCGATCTATCGACGCAGGTGCGCGAGACGATGGCTCGCCTGAAACACAAGTTCCCCGAAGGCGTCGACTACCAGATCGTCTACGACCCGACGATCTTCGTGCGGCAATCGATTCATGCGGTCGTCGAGACTCTCTTCGAAGCGGTCGCGCTCGTCGTAGTCGTGGTCATTCTCTTTCTGCAGACGTGGCGTGCATCGATCATTCCGCTCGTTGCGGTTCCGGTGTCGGTCATCGGCACCTTCGCTGTGCTGCATGCCCTGGGCTTCTCGGTGAACACGCTGTCGTTGTTCGGATTGGTGCTGGCGATCGGCATCGTGGTCGATGACGCCATCGTGGTCGTCGAGAACGTCGAGCGTCACATCGCCGATGGCTTACGACCGCTCGAAGCGACCAAGCGCGCCATGGCGGAGGTGAGTCGTCCCATCATCGCGATTACCTTGGTGCTGTGCGCGGTGTTCGTGCCAGTGGCGTTCGTCGGCGGTCTGACCGGACAGTTCTACAAGCAGTTTGCGTTGACGATCGCAATCTCCACCGTCATTTCAGCGTTCAACTCGCTCACGTTGTCGCCGGCACTCGCCGCCGTACTGTTGAAGCCGCACGGTGCGAAGCCCGACCGACTGACCGCGTGGCTGGACAAGTATTTGGGCCGCTTCTTTGGCGTCTTCAATCGGAGCTTTGCGCAGGCGGGTACCGCGTATCACCGCGTGCTGAAGTCCACCGTGCGCCGCACTGCCATCGTGATGTTCGTGTACGCGGGACTCGTTGCACTCACGGCGATTGGCCTGAGCAACGCACCGAAGGGTTTCATCCCGATGCAAGACAAGCAGTACCTCATCAGTGCGATTCAGCTGCCACCGGGCGCTTCGCTGGAACGCACGCAACGGGCCCAGGAGGTGGTGGCAGCCATTGCGGCCGAAGAGCCGGGCGTCAGTGGCACGGTGCAGTTTGCCGGCATGTCGTCGAACGGTTTTGCGAGCAGTTCGAGTGCGGCGGTCGTGTTCTATCCGCTCGATTCCTTCAAGGAGCGCAAGCGAGCGGATCTGTCGGCAAAC
>CBJNAT010000752.1:0-2152 GCA_966434585.1 uncultured Gammaproteobacteria bacterium
GCGCCTGTTCGCCGTGCACCCGAACTTCGATTTGCGGGCGGTACTGTCGGACAGCCAACCAGGCGAGCCGCTCGCCAAATTCTTTGCGCATCTGGCGCCGATTTATCCGACGCAGAAGTTCATCAGCCTGGATGAGACACTCGCGCTGGTTGGCTCGCAGCCGCAGACCGCGATCATCTCCGCTGCGCCTCATGGCGTGTCCGCGGCGTTGATCGACAAAGTGCTCGCCGCGGCAGAAGCGAAAGGTCAGCAAGCGCGCGTCGTCGATATCTCGGCGGACTTTCGCTACACGAGCGCCGGTGCCTATGAAGCCGTGTACAAACATGCGCACGGTGCGCCGAGTCGCATTCCGCAGTTCACGTGCGCCGTGCCCGAGCACATACGCAAGATATCGACGCCCCACGCGTGTCATCCCGGCTGCTTCGCGACCTCCGTGCTGCTCGCGAGCGTGCCGCTGTTGCAGATGGGGTTGGTGGAGCCGCGCATCTTTGCCGCCGGTGTCACAGGCAGCAGCGGCTCCGGCCGTCAGCCTGTCGCCGGCACTCATCATCCGCAGCGTCATAGCGATCTGTATTCCTACAACGCACTCACGCATCGACACACGCCTGAGATCGCGGCGTGTGCTGAAGCTGCATCGGGTGTCGCGGCGGAGTTCAACTTCATCCCGCACTCCGGTCCGTTCGTGCGCGGCATTCACACGACGGTCCAAGCGGTCTCTCGCAAGCCGATCAAGACGGCCGAGCTGATCGAAGCCTTGCAATCGTTCTACAAAGGCTCGCGGTTCGTGCGTGTCGGCACCGACATGCCGCACGTGAAGGACGTTGCTGGCAGCAATTATTCGTTTATCAGCGCCGCGGCAAATGGCACATCGGTCGCGGTGATGTGTGTCATCGACAATCTCGTGAAGGGTGCCGCGGGCGGCGCCATGCAGTTACTGAATCGACTGTATGGGTTGGACGATACCGCTGGCCTGACCGCGCCCGCCGCGGGCTGGACCTGATCATTCACTCGGAGAGAAGGAACACCATGCAGACAGCCACGAAGACTCCCGATGCGCCGGCGCCGGATTACCTGGCCCGCGTGTTCGCGCCGTTCGATCTGGATATCGTCGAAGGCGAGGGTGTGTTCGTGCGTACGCGTGATGGCCGCCGCGTGTTGGACTTGTACGGCGGGCATGCGGTCGCGGCGTTGGGTTACGGTCATCCGCGCTGGGTGAAGGCGCTGACCGAGCAAGCGCGCTCGCTGTGTTTCCAGACGAATGCGGCCGCGCTCGACATTCGCAAACGTGCGGCGCAAAAGCTCGTCGAGTTCTGCGGGCTCGGACTCAACACTGTGTTCTTCGTGAATTCGGGTGCCGAAGCGAACGAGAACGCGTTGAAGCTGGCGTTCAAAGCGACCGGCGGCACAGAAGTGATCGCGCTGAAGAATGGCTTCCATGGTCGCACCGCCGCTGCCGGCGCCGTGACGTGGGGCGCGCGCGAGAAGTGGTACGGCTTTCCAGAGCTGCCGTTCACCGTGCGCTTCATCGAGCCGAGCGACATCAACGCTCTCGGCACGATCATCAACGACCAGACAGCGGCTGTCATCGTCGAGCCGGTGCAAGGCTATGCCGGCGCCTTCGATCTACCGAAGGCATTCCTCGAAGTGCTGCGTTTCCGCTGCAGCGAGAACGGCTCGATCCTCATCTTCGACGAAGTGCAGTGCGGCGTCGGTCGCACAGGTTACCCATTCGCCGCGAACATGTATGGCGTCACGCCCGACATCATCACGACTGCGAAGGCACTCGGCGCAGGATTCCCTGTATCCGCTGTACTCATCGCCGATCACGTTGCGAGCAACATCAAGCTCGACATGATGGGCACGACCTTCGGCGGCGGGCCGATGGCCTGTGCCGTTGCTGAAGCCGTCATCGACATCATCCAAGAGGAGAACCTGCTCGAGAACGTGCGTGCGCGATCTGAGCAGATCCGCAAAACGTGTGTCGTCGGTCCAGTGGTCGGCACGCAGGGCGCGGGTCTTCTGCTCGGCCTGCGCACGTCACGCCCTGCAAAACAGATCCAAGCCGAGCTGCTCGCACAGAACATCCTGGCGGGCACGAGCGGCGACCCGAACGTGCTGCGCATCCTGGCGCCGTTTACGCTGCAGCAAGAGC
>CBJNAT010000753.1:0-2151 GCA_966434585.1 uncultured Gammaproteobacteria bacterium
GGCGGCTCGCGAGAAACCTGGGGTGGCATGACCTGTAACCCCTACGATACCGAGCGCGTCACGGCGGGATCGAGCGGCGGCTCTGGTGCTTCCGTCGCAGCCAATCTGGTGGTGTGCTCGATCTGCGAAACCACAGGCGGCTCTTGCCGTGGTCCCGCGAACTATCACAACACCGCGCTCGTCGTGCCCACCAAAGGCATGATCTCCTTCGAAGGCAAGATCGGCGCAAACCCGTATCAGGACCGTCCGGGAATCATCTGTCGAAGCGTCAAAGACGCTGTGACAGTGCTCGATGCCTTCCGTGACAAGAAGACGGGCAGTTACTTCGATCCGGGCGACTTCTACACCGCATTGCCGCGTGTGATTGAATCGAAAGCGCCGTACGCGAACGCGCTAGCGGACTCGAAGCAGGCGAAGCCGTTGGCGGGTATGCGCATCGGCATCGTTCGTGAGCTGTTCGTGAAAGACAACCCGGGCAAGGCGGCCGTGAGCGACGGTATCAACAAGGAATTGCAGGTGCTTAAGGATCTTGGCGCCGAACTGGTGGAGACGGTCGATCCGCGCTATCCGGACGATCCCAGCATCGAGAACATGGCCTACACGTTCAACGACGCGATCGCCGAGATCGTGCCGTTCCACATGCCGGAAGTGTTCTCCTGGAAAAAAGATGGCAAGCTCGAGTTCGAAGTGCCGGGTTGGGATGTCACCAGTCGCAAGTATCTGGTGGCGGCCTCGGTGCACAAAGCGCCTCTGCCCGCGAATATGAACTTCAACCGTGTTTTCGGCGAACCGCCGGAGGATGAAGCCGCGATCTCGGGCTACACCTTCGCTTACGACTTTGCCAAGTACTTGAGCTTGCGCGGCGATGAGAAGGTGTACGACTGGCAAACGCTGAACGCGAACGCCAAGTACTTCAACGACGTGCGCCGCGCGGCGATGAAGAACTGGGAGAACAAAGAAATGGACATTCGCACGGCGGCCGTCACGCACACCATGAAGCGACGGGATACGCTGCGCATGGTGATCACCAAGGTGCTGCTGCAAAACGACATCGATGTGTTCGTCAACCCGGTCAACCCCACACTGCCGGACAAGATTGGCGGCGCGTCCGTGGGCGAGAGCGGCAGTCGGTTCGGTTACGGCTATGGTGCAAGGCTGGGCCTGCCCGAGGTGTTCGTGCCCGCTGGATTCTCGAACACAGTCTTCGATGCCAAGTTCGTGCTGAGCAAGGACGGCAAGAAGTACGAGGCGGCATGGAACGATGCCCCGACTCAGTTGGGCGGCTTGGGCCTGCCGTACAACATCGCTTTCTGGGCGGAGCCGGGTCAGGAGTCGACGTTGATCAAAGTCGCGTCCGCCTACGAAGCCGCAACACACCACCGCAAGCCGCCGCCCGGCTTTGGCCCCGTGAAGCGGGCCATGTGATCCCGATAAGGGTGCGGCCATGGTGCGAAACACCGTGGCCGCGCCCTATGCACCCTTTCTGGATGCCGCACTTGCTCTACTGACGTGCTGGCCTGCGCAGCCAAAAAAAAAGCCCTGCCAGAAGCAGGGCTAATAGGGGGATTCGGCAGAGCTTCGCTGCGCGACGCTCAAGTGAGGCGAACTGTAAAGGCGCGATTGTGGCCGAGCCAGCCGAGCAAACGCATTACATTCATGACTGCTATTCAGGAGTCCCTGACATATCGATGCATCACCCACTGACCGCTTGGGCGCGGCCGCGATGGATGATCCATTTAGCAACGATGTCTTTTACGCGCAGTACGTACGCCTCGCGGTGAGCAGGCTTGATGACGTACTCGTTGGCGCCCCGCTCCAGACAGCGATCGATCACCAGTTCGTTGCTAGACGCGCTGAACATCACGATGGGCAGGTCAGTGGCCGGATGCACTTCACGAATTCGCTCAATGAGCGCGAAAGCATCAAGACGCGGCAGCTGTGTTTCGAGCACTAGAAGAGCTGGAGTGTGCTGATGTGCATCGCTGCGATACAAGCCTGACCGTAGTACGTAGTCCAATGCCTGTCGTCCATCCGTCAGCCGCATGCATCGCACGCCGTGGATGCGGCCGAGCACAAACAGAGTGCGTTCTGCGTCTGCGTCGCAGCCGTCCACTACGAGCACGTCGAAGTATTGGCTTTTCATATGCGCCG
>CBJNAT010000754.1:0-2151 GCA_966434585.1 uncultured Gammaproteobacteria bacterium
GGTGGTGGGCGGCCCCAACTCGCGAACGGACTACCACGACGATCCCGGCGACGAATTCTTTTATCAGCTCGAAGGCGAGATGGTGCTGCGGACCATCCAGAACGCGAAACGAGTCGACATCCCGATCCGCGCAGGCGAAATCCTGCTGTTGCCGGGACACGTACCGCACTCTCCGCAGCGTTCTGTGGGTGGCGTCGGGCTGGTCATCGAGCGTGTCCGCAAACCCGAAGAACAGGATGGTTTCCTGTGGTACTGCGATCGCTGCGACGCACAGCTCTATGCCGAGTACGAGCACATCAGCGACATCGTCCAGCAACTGCCGCCGATTTTCGAGCGCTTCTACGGCTCGCTTCAGGCGCGCACCTGCAAGCGCTGCGGGCACGTGGCGGCGGTTCCTGCCAAATAGCCATGCAAGTGACGGTCGAATTCGGTGGTCGCACCTGGCGTGCAAACATCGCGCGCTCGTTGGATATCTCGATTCCACTGAACTTCGCAGGCGAGCAGCCCTCGTTCTTCGGCGCGCCGCGGGCAACGGCGGCGCCACTACGAGCCGGGAGCTTCACCGGCGAAGTGCGCACCGGCGCGAGCTGCAATTGCTCGACCTACTCGCTGACTCCGCATTGCAACGGCACACATACCGAATCTTTCGGCCACCTGACCTCGGAGCTCTCGAGCGTGCATGAGCTCGCGCGCGAGTTGCTACCAGCGCAACTGTTGACCGTTTCCGCGGTGAACGCGCATGTTTTCCGGCACGAACACGATGTGTTCACAACCGCAACGGACCGGCTCATTACCGCGCAAGCTCTGCAGGCCGCAGCCAGCGCGCCTCTCGATCCGGGCCTACGGGCATTGATCGTTCGCTGCCGGCGAGAGCCACAAGGCGAGCCGCCGTACTTCACCACCGCGGCAATGCGCTGGATCGTCGCCCAAGGCATCGAGCACCTCGTCGTGGATGTCCCTTCACTCGACCGCGGCGATGATGGCGGACGGCTCCTATGCCATCGAATCTTCTGGGATATGAGCTCTCGTGAAACGGGTAACGAGCGCCCCGGTCGTCCTCACGCGACCGTCACAGAGTTCGCCTTTGTTCCGCCTCGCGTGCACGACGGCCTCTATCTCCTGAACCTGCAGATCGCACCGTTCATCGCCGATGCAGCGCCAAGCCGGCCGCTGCTCTATCCCTTGGAGGCGATGTGACGCTCTCGACGCCCCGCTCTCGAGCCGAGCAACTCGATGCGCACGATGAGCTCGCAGCGCTTCGCGCCCAATTCCATATCCCGCAACATGCAGGCCGCGATTGCATCTACTTGTGCGGGCATTCACTCGGGCTCGCGCCAAAGCGCGCAGCGGGGCTCGTGAACGAAGAGTTGCGCATCTGGCAAACGTTGGCCGTGGAAGGGCACTTCGCGGCAGCGCGGCCTTGGGTGTCGTATCACGAACAGGTGACGCGCGGACTCGCAGCATTGGCCGGCGCAGAGACGGGCGAAGTCGTCGCCATGAATTCACTCACAGTGAATCTGCACCTGCTCTTCGTGAGCTTCTATCGCCCGACGCCGACGCGCTACAAGATTCTCATCGAACGCAACGCATTCTCATCCGATCGCTACGCTGTGCAGTCGCAGCTGCAGTTTCGTGGCTTCGACCCAGCGACGACGCTCGTCGAGCTGATCCCGCGCCCCGGTGAGGACCACATTCGAACGGACGATGTGCTCGCCGCCATCGAACGCGAGCACGACAGGCTTGCCCTCGTGTGGTTGCCCGGTGTGCAGTACCTCAATGGCCAAGTCTTCGACATGGCGGCGATCAGCCGTGCCGCTCGATCGAACGACATCGCCATCGGCTGGGACCTTGCGCACGCGATCGGCAACGTGCCGATGCAGCTGCACGACTGGGACGTCGATTTTGCGGTCTGGTGTAGCTACAAATATTTGAACGGTAGTCCTGGCGCAATCGGCGGCGCCTTCGTGCACGCGCGACATGCCCAGAGCAAGTTGCCCCGTTTTGCCGGATGGTGGGGACACGATGCGCACACACGCTTCACCATGCCGCCTGATTTCCAACCCATGAATGGCGCAGAAGGCTGGCAGCTCTCGAATCCTCCCATTCTCGCGATCGCACCCCTGATTGCGTCACTGGAACTCTTCTCGCAGG
>CBJNAT010000755.1:0-2139 GCA_966434585.1 uncultured Gammaproteobacteria bacterium
AGCTCATCAATGCTCTGTGACTGGAAGTACCGCCCCCAACCGAGCCGCAGTTGCGTGCGCTCCCCTATCTCGTACAAGAGGCTGAGCCGTGGGCTGAGGTGGTCGCCTGCGTCCGGTGACAGCGTTTCTCGATCCCAGCGCACGCCGATATCGGCGGCGAGACGGGCAGTGGGCTCCACGCGTGCAATGGCATAGGCCCCGAACTGCTCGCCGCGAGCTGCGATATTCGCGCTGTGCTCGCTCTCCGTCGCGGGTACTGCGCCTGGCACCTCAAGCAGCACATCGAACTCCATCTGATCGCGGTAATCGTAGCGACCACGCATGCGTCGCCATTCTCCGCCGAGTTGCAACAACAGCGCAGGGCGCAGCAGCAGTGACCAGTCCGTCTGCAGCGAATCGATCGTGAACGCCCGCTCATCCTCGAGGAAGCCGCGCGAAATTCCTTCTTGCTCGGCGCGACCGTCACGCCGGCTCTCTAGATCGCCGCGCCCCACGAGCACGCTGCCGGAAACCTCCTCCGAGGGCCGGTAGTCGAGCCGCAGCCAACCATAGGTGTCGCGATAGTTCGCCTCCGCTGCTTCCTCGTCGCCCGATTCGAACAACAGGATGCTGTCATCGAAGACCAGTGCATTGGCTGAAATGGCCAGCGAGTCGTTCAGCTGCCGCTTGAAACGCCCGTAGAAGTCCAGGTACTTCGGCTGTCCGGAGTCGGAGTCGATGGCGCCGATGAGCAGATCGAGATTGCCGCGTCGACCCGACACGAGCCACTCGCTACGCCCATCCTGCGTGCGTCCTGAGCTCACTGCTGAAACGTTGAACAGGCTCAAGGCCAGCTCATGCGAGAGCGGCTCGTCGACCGGCAACGGCTCGATTTCGATCACGCCGCTCATGCGGTCGCCGAACTGGGCAGGATAACCGCCGGCATGAATGCGCAAACTCTCGACGACATTCGCGCCGATGGAGCTGAACATCGACTGGAAGTCTTTCAGGTGAAACGGGTTGTACAAGCGCCAATCGTCGAAGCGCACGAGCGTCTCGTCCGCCGCGCCGCCGCGTAACCACACTCTGGAACTCAGATCGCTGGTGGCCGCACCCGGCACGCGCGCGACGGCACGCATGGGATCGTCGCCCAGGTTTGGTGCCGCATGTAGGTCCGCCGCGCTCAAGCTCACGGCCGCAGTGGGAACCCGCGCAAATCGATACTGGCTCGCACTGACGATGACTTCTTCGAGCGGCTGCGTTGCTACAGAGGGTGCAGGTGTCTGCCGCTTTGCGGAAGTCTCCGGTCGCGGCGCTCTGCGCAGCAGCAGCAAGCCTTCGGGACCTTCGGTCACCACGATGCCGTGGGGGCGGAGAATCTCTTCGAGGCGGGCACGCGGAGAGGCGGCCTGCGGCTCCGCGATGACCCGCATCTCAGGCAGGATCAGATCGCTGCTGTAGACGAGATCGAGACCGCTCTGCTTGCAGCGCTCCAGGGCTTCTTCCAGGGACAAACCGGCGAACGATGCGGCCATGCCGGCAGGAATGCCGCTCAAACACAGTGCCACCACGGCATAGGCGCGCAGCAGCCTGCGACGCGCGCCCGCGTGCGCAGACCCGGCAACGAGAGCCGATGAGTTCACTGTCGTGCTTAACGTTTGCGCAACCTGATCAAGATCGTATCGCGATCCTCCAAGACATGTTCCAAGTCCGTTGTCTCGAGCACGACCGCCAGGGCATCCAGTGGTGCGAGCCGGCGCACGCTGCCGTGGAGAATGGTCGTTGCCGCGCGCTGCTCGATCTCGCGATCTTGAAAGCGGATCGTCCTGCCTGTTTCACGAGCAACCCACGTCAGTAGCTCGGACAGCGGGCGGCCCTCGATTTCCGGTGCGGGCGCCAGTGCTTGAGTCCAATCCCACTCCGGATCCCGCGCTGACACTTGCGCCAGTCGCACGGCGCCACCGGCATCGATGGACAACTGCTCGCCGGCTGCCGCTTGCGTCGTACCCGTCGGACGCTGGAATTGCACACGTCCTTCGCGCACTCGCACGCGCAGCGCACGGTCGCGATACAGGACTTCGAACTGTGTGCCCACATCCGTCGCAACGCCAAGTGCGGTCTCGACCGCAACCGGCACAGCAGATTCACCGTGCGCAGTAC
>CBJNAT010000756.1:0-2138 GCA_966434585.1 uncultured Gammaproteobacteria bacterium
CGGACATATCCCTAAACTTCGCGCCTCTTCGACCCACCACGGGTGTCGGCGGGCGGTTAGCTCAGCGGTAGAGCACTGCTTTCACACGGCAGGGGTCACAGGTTCAATCCCTGTACCGCCCACCATCTTCGAAGACGCGCGATGCCCGCCGCATCGCTGCGATGCGGCGAGACCGCGGAAGTCGTTGCGATCGACGGCCAGGCGGCCACGTGCTTCCAAGAATTCGCCTCACTCCGTCTCTTAACCGCTCGGGTCTTCATGATTCGCACTCGTTTTGCTCCCAGCCCCACCGGCATGCTGCACATCGGTGGCGTACGCACGGCGCTGTTTTCCTGGCTCCATGCCCGGCGTCACGGCGGCACGTTCATCCTTCGCGTGGAGGACACGGATCGAGAACGCTCCACGGAAGCAGCCACTCAGGTGATTCTCGAAGGCATGCAGTGGCTAGGGCTCGAGGCGGATGAGGGCCCCTTCTATCAAACGCGACGCATGGACCGATATCGGGAAGTCCTGAAAGACATGCTGGAGAGGGATCGCGCCTACCATTGCTATTGCAGCAAGGAAGAGCTCGAGACCATGCGAGCGCGCCAGATGGCCGCGAAGCAGAAACCGCGCTACGACGGGACCTGCCGTCATCGCACCGCGCCGCGCGAGGGCGTCTCGCCCGTCATCCGATTCAAAAATCCGCTGGATGGCGTCGTGGTCGTGGAGGACGTCATTCACGGCAACGTGGCGTTCGATAACGGCGAGCTGGATGATCTGATCATCGCGCGCTCCGACGGCTCGCCCACGTACAACTTCTGCGTGGTCGTCGATGACATGGACATGGGGATCACTCACGTCATTCGCGGCGACGATCATCTGAACAACACACCCCGGCAGATGAACATGCTGCTTGCGCTCGGTGCGAGCGTGCCGGTGTACGCGCACGTGCCGATGATCCTCGGTGCGGATGGCGCCAAGCTCTCTAAGCGCCATGGCGCGGTGAGCGTGCTGCAGTACCGGGAGGATGGCTTTCTTCCCGAGGCGTTACTGAACTATCTGGTGCGCCTGGGTTGGTCGCATGGCGATCAGGAAGTGTTCTCCATGCAGGAGATGATCGCAGCGTTCGACATCAAAGACGTCAACAAGGCGGCCTCCGCCTTCAATCCGGACAAGCTGCTTTGGTTGAATCAGCAGCACATCATGCGCACGGCGCCGCAGCGACTTGCACGTTATCTCGAGCCGCAGCTGCAGGCGCTCGGTGTTGCACAGCCGGACGCCGACAAGCTCGTGGCGGTTGCCGAAGCACAACGCGAGCGCGCCAAGACACTCAAGGAAATGGCTCAAAACTCTCTGTTCTTCTTTCAGAGCGTCACTGAGTACGATCCCAAAGCGGCTCAAAAACATTTCACGCCGGAGGCCGCCGCGGTATTGCGATCGATGCAGGAACGTTTCGCTGCGATCGAGAGTCGTGATTGGCAGCGTGCGACTCTGCATGCGCTGATACAGGAACTCTCGTCGAGCAGCGGGCTGGCGTTGGGCAAAATCGCACAACCGTTACGAGTCGCGGTGTCGGGCAGCGGTGTTTCTCCACCCATCGATGTCACGCTCGAAGTACTCGGACGAGATGAGACTCTGCAACGGCTGCAGCGAGCGATCGCCTGGATCGAGCGGCAATCCCGCTGAGTGTTCGCTCGGCCTCCTAGTGGGCCGTTTGGCTTGACACGACCGGCATGTCCTTCGACAATCCGCGCCCGCTGTGTGGGGCTATAGCTCAGCTGGGAGAGCGCTTGCATGGCATGCAAGAGGTCGGCGGTTCGATCCCGCCTGGCTCCACCAAAATTTCCCTGCGTCCCCATCGTCTAGAGGCCCAGGACATCGCCCTTTCACGGCGGTAACGGGGGTTCGAATCCCCCTGGGGACGCCATCCGATCGGCGTTCGGCCGACACCAGTTCATCGGCCGGTCAATGTGCCCGCTCAATCTGCAATGAGGCGTCACTCCACGGTCAGCGCCGTTGGGGCCTTGGGTATTTGCTCCATCGTCTCCAGCAACGGGCCCCGAAGGGCGTCGGCGAGCGCCGCATAGCCTGACTTGCTCAAGCCCATACCGTCGTTGCGGAAGTAGCGGCGTTCCACGCCCCTGGGTGTCATGAAT
>CBJNAT010000757.1:0-2132 GCA_966434585.1 uncultured Gammaproteobacteria bacterium
GCCGCAGCGGCGAGGCCATTCTCTTCGTCGCACCTCGCGAGCGACACATGCTGCGCATCATCGAACGCGCCACCCGTCAGCCGATCGAGCCGATGGAGTTGCCGACGATCGCCGCAGTGAACGAACAACGGCTGGCCCGCTTCAACGATCGCATCACGACTGCCCTCGGCAGTGGCGCGACGGCACGTTTCGTCAGCGTGATCGAGCGTTACGAGCAGGAACACAACGTGCCGGCGGTCGAGATCGCCGCCGCACTGGCCGCGATTGCTCAAGGCAAGACGCCGCTGTTCCTGGAAGACACGACCTCACGCGAACCCAGCGCGCCACCCGCGGCTGCCTCGCGGGAGGAAAAGCCGCGGAAAGAAAGAGAAAGAGAAAAAGAGCGCGCCCCGCGCCGCGAACGCGATGCGAAACCTCGCGATGAAGCACCGCGTCCACGCCGCGAAAAGCCCGCTGACGTGCCGATGGAAACGTATCGGGTGGAGGTCGGGCATGTGCACGGTGTGAAACCCGGCAACATCGTGGGTGCGATCGCGAACGAAGCCGGACTCGAGGGCAACTACATAGGACGGGTCGACATTCGCGACGATCACAGCTTCGTCGATTTGCCGGAGGGCATGCCGAAGGAAATCTTTCGCGAGCTGCGTAAGACGCGCGTGGCCGGTCAGCCGCTGCAAATCAGCAAGGCGCGCAAGACACACACACCGAAGCCGCTGCCAGAACGAGAGCCGCCCCGCGACCGCAAGCACCGCTCGTCACGGCGCTAGCGCCGATGGCACTAAGTTAGTGCCCTTCGAGGAAGCTATGGACAGGATTAACAGGATGCAAGGAATGCCGTAACGCACATATCTATTGTGCTGCTCTCCTCTCGCAATCCTGTAAATCCTGTTAATCCTGTCCGATTCTTCCGAACGAGGCAGACGGCTAACTTAGTGCCATTCGACGCTAGCGCCTACTTCAAGCGCCGCGGCAACAACACGCGGCCCAGCGCCAGCCCGGCCACGCCACTGATGGCGGAGGCCAGCAGGATCGCGAGTTTGGCTTCGGCCAGCAGCTCGGCCGACGTGAACGCCAGGTTCGCGATGAAGATGGCCATCGTGAAGCCGATGCCGCCAAGGCACCCGACGAGCAGCACGCCGCGCAACTCCGCGTTGTCGGGCAATCGCGCAAGCCCCACCCGAATTGCGAGAACACTCGCCAAGGTGATGCCCAGTGGCTTACCAAGACAAAGGCCCAAAATCACACCGAGACTCACCGGCTCATGGAACAACGAGCCAATCGACAGATTCCCGAGCGACACCCCGGAATTCGCCAGCGCAAACAGCGGCATGATCCCGAAGGCGACCCAGGGATGCAGGGCGAGCTGGACGCGTTCGGCCGGTGCGAGCATTTCGCGCTGAACGTTCGCGAGGTACTTCACCGGCGCTTGCGAATCGGCATCACGGCCGACCGCCAGCCGGAACATCGCGACGACGTCGTTCGCTACATCCGCGAGCTGTTCATGTCGCGCGAGCCGTCGCACGGGCGTGATCAATCCGAGTATCACACCGGCAATCGTCGGGTGGATCTGCGCATCGAGCACGCCGAACCAGACGATGGCGCCGGGTACGACGTACGCCCACGCGGAGCGAAACCCCAGACGCTGGAACACGAACACGAGCGCGACGCCGGCGGCCACGATTCCCAGCCCGGCAACGTGCAAGCCGCTCGAATAGAACAGCGCGATGATGAGGATCGCGATGATGTCGTCGATGATGGCGAGCGCGAGCAGCAACACGCGCAGCGATGCAGGCACACGTTTGCCCAACAAGGCCAGCACGCCCACCGCAAAAGCGATGTCGGTTGCCGTGGGCACAGCCCAGCCGTTGCGCAGCTCCGGAGTGGTATTGAGGGAAACGTAGATCAGTGCAGGCGCGACGACTCCGCCGATCGCCGCGATGATGGGCAGACTGGCGAGGCGTAAGTCCGCCAGCGCCCCATCGTGCATCTCGCGCCGGATCTCCAAACCCACCACCAGGAAGAACACGGTCATCAGCATGTCGTTGATGACGAAGTGCAGCGACTGCGAGAACACGAACCCGCCGATTTGCACACCTACGCTCGTGTGCCACAGCGCGTCGTACAACTCCGCG
>CBJNAT010000758.1:0-2129 GCA_966434585.1 uncultured Gammaproteobacteria bacterium
CAATCGACGTGGACCGCGCTTAGCGGACTTTGCCTGGCGCTTGGACTGTGTTGCGTCGTCGCCTTCACCATCGGAGGCTTCAGCGGGAGCTTCTCGATCCACGAGCTGCATCAGCGCCATCGGGGCATTGTCGCCGGGTCGCGGATCCATTCGCAGGATACGGGTGTAGCCGCCTGGGCGTGCCTGGAAGCGCGGACCCAGCGTCTCGAACAGCTTGATGACCACATCGGCATCGCGCAGTTGGGCGAACGCGCGACGCCGATTGTGATCGCTGTCGGCCTTACCGAGTGTGATCAGCGGCTCGACGTAGCGGCGCAGTTCCTTGGCCTTCGGCACTGTGGTGCGAATGGTTTCATGGCGGAGCAAAGAAGCAGCCATGTTGCGAAGCATCGCCCAGCGATGCGGCGCATTGCGGCTCAGCTGCCGTCCGGAAAGTTGGTGACGCATGTTCTAGTAACTCGTGAATCTTGATTCGTGGTCAGCGGCTCATGACGACCCATTGACCCAACCGCTCGCTTTAGATCACATCCCGCTCGTCGTCGCGCTTCAGGCTGACGGGGGGCCAGCTATCCAGACGCATTCCGAGCATCAGACCATGACTCCCAAGCACTTCCTTGATCTCGGTGAGCGACTTCTTTCCCAGGTTCGGGGTGCGCAGCAGCTCCACCTCGGTGCGCTGCACGAGATCCCCGATGTAGTGGATGTTCTCGGCCTTCAAGCAGTTCGCGCTGCGAACCGTGAGCTCGAGCTCGTCGACCGGACGCAGCAGAATCGGATCGAACTGCTGCTCTGCCGTCTTCGACTGGCCCTCGTCCTGCCCCTGCAGGTCCACGAATACGGAGAGCTGATCCTTCAGAATCGAACCGGCTCGGCGGATCGCTTCTTCCGCGTCGATCGTGCCGTTGGTTTCGATGTCCAGGATCAGTTTATCCAGGTCCGTACGCTGCTCGACGCGCGCAGCCTCGACCGTGTAAGTCACGCGGCGAATGGGGCTGAACGAGGCATCCAACTGTAGACGGCCAATGGGACCGCTGGACTCTTCGAAGGCGGCGCGCTGCACAGCCGGGCGATAGCCGCGACCGCGCTGCACCTTGAGTGACATGTTGAGCTCACCAGCCTTGGTCAGGTTGGCGATGACCAGATCCGGATTCAGCACCTCGACATCATGATCGAGCTGAATGTCGCCGGCGGTGACCGGGCCCGGGCCCTTCTTGTGCAGGCGCAGCTCGGTTTCGTCGCGAGTATTCAAACGGATCGCAACCTGCTTTAGCGTGAGCAGGATGTCCACGACGTCTTCCTGCACACCCTCGATGCTGGTGTATTCGTGGAGAACACCGTCGATCTCGGCTTCCGTGATGGCCGCGCCCGGCATGGACGACAGCAATACACGTCGCAACGCGTTACCGAGCGTATGGCCGAAGCCTCGCTCGAACGGCTCGATCACCACTTTGGCGTGGCGCGGAGAGGACGGCGTCACCTTGACGACGCGCGGCTTCAGGAATTCGCCGACAGATGCCTGCATGGACAATCCACCTTGAATAGAAATAGTCCGACCGACCCGAGAGAAGAGAGCAGCCCTCTATGAGGGCCTTCTCCTAAAGAACAACTACTTCGAGTACAACTCGACGACTAGGTTCTCGTTGATCTCGGGCAGGATGTCTTCGCGATCCGGCAGCTGCTTGAACACGCCGCTGAACTTTTTCTCGTCGACTTCGACCCACTCGGGGAAGCCAACCTGCGACTTGATCTGCAGCGCCGCGGAGATGCGCAGCTGCTTCTGTGCCTTCTCGCGCACGGCGATCACATCGCCGGCTTTGCACTGGTACGACGGAATGTTGACCACTTCGCCGTTCACGGAAATGCCCTTGTGGCTCACGAGCTGGCGTGCCTCGTTGCGGGTTGCAGCGAACCCCATGCGGTACACAACGTTATCGAGACGGCCTTCCAGCAGCTGCAGCAGCGTTGTGCCCGTGGCGCCCGGACGGCCGGTCGCCTTCTGGTAGTAGTTACGGAACTGACGCTCCAGCACGCCATACATGCGGCGCAGCTTCTGCTTCTCGCGCAGCTGCAGACCGTAGTCCGACAGGCGACCGCGACGTTCGCCCTTGATGCCGCCCGGCGGCACTTCC
>CBJNAT010000759.1:0-2125 GCA_966434585.1 uncultured Gammaproteobacteria bacterium
TCACCAACTGGCGCAGAAATGAAATCACGACCTCCTCGGGCAAGCGCTCGCCTTCCGCTTCTGCGTGCGCCAGCAAGCTCACGAGGTCATCCCCCGGTGGTTGCGCACGGCGTTGGTCCAGCAGTGCCTTGAAGTACACACCGAGCTTCTGGCTCGCTTCGGTGCCGTGCGCGTAATCGAAACCCACGACCATTTGAGCGATCGCTAGCTTGTGAAACGTCTTCACATCCTGAGGCGGCAAGCCGAGCTGCCGATAGATGATCTGGAACGGATAGTGGAATGTGAATTCCTGGATCAGATCCGCCCGGCCACGTGCGATGAACTTGTCCATCAGCCCCGCCACAACCGGATCGACCAGCGTCTCGCCCCACTTGCTCACGATGTTCGGCAAGAAGGCTTTCTGAAAGATGCGCCGATACCGTGTGTGCTCCGGTGCGTCCATCGTCGAGATGCTGCGGCCGAAGGTGATGCCCAAATCGAACGCGTAGCCCTTGTTCGAGAAGCGCACCGGGTCGCTCAGCACCTGCATCACTTCGTCGTAGCCGAGCACGCAGTAATGCTGCAGGTGGGCAGTCGTGAGGTTCGCGGGCATGCCGATGAACTCGTGATAAGAGCCCTTGAGCACGGTGCCCTTGGCTCTGAGCTCGGCAATCTTTGGATATGGGTCGGCGATGTCCCCGAACATCGCAGCGTCCGTGATGAAGGGGTCGAACGTGGGATCGTCGAAGTCCTGGATGGGGGCTAATGCAGACATAGTGGTACCGTTCGAGATCCCTGGAATGCAACCGGGCGGCTTGTTAAGCCCGCGACTCGTATATATAGGAGTAGCGGCGGGCAGGCCCGCCACTCCCATTTGGTGTGACGCATTGCAAATTACGAAGCACGACCGCGACTTGCCCACAATTCTTCCGAATGAGGATAGCACCGAGCTCAAGGGCAACCTGCTGCGCCTCATCTACACCGGGGTATTGGAACCCAGGCCTTGGCTGTCCTTTCTGCAGGCGTTTCGGCGCGACTTGGGCTGCACGCACGCCAACCTCGCCTTTCATCGAGCCGCCGGCATCTCGCCGGATTCAGTGGCCGACGCGGACTACGATATGGAGCACACGTTCGCCAGCTACTGGAACAAGTACGCCTCCCTCGACCCTACGCCCTACCGCACGCTGACTCCCGGCCGTGTGTACTCGAAGCAGGAGCTGTGGGAGGCCGATCATGTGTTCTATCGCGAGTTCCTCCTGCCCCGCGGGATCCGCGAAGCTGCACTGCTGCCGATTGCCGAACCGGGCGGGATGCGCGCGTGGCTGACGTTCGCACGTCCCGAAGGGGCGTTCACGCAGCGCGAAACTGAGGCCATCCGGTCCCTCACGCCGCACTTCAACGCCGCATTACACATCTTCGCGACACTCAAGAGCGCACACCTCGAGCGCGACATCTACAAGGAAGCCGTCGAGAGCGCCGCGATCGGCACTATCCTGCTCGACGAACAAGGTTATGCCATGCGGGTGGATGCCACGGCCGCGCGCATCCTTGAACGCAACCCCGCCATTGCGATCACACGGGGCCGACTCGGCACGAAGAACCGCAGCGTCGATTCCGCACTTCAGGAAGCCATCAAGACCGCGACCACCAGCATCACAGGGCAGCTCTTCTCACGTGCGTTGCGACTGGAAGACGACGGGCAACTCACTCTGCTCGTACGCAGCATCGCTCCGGGCTCGATGCCCGCCCATGAGATGGCTGCGACCGCCGTCGTGTATCTGACCGACTCGAAGTACGCGAGCACGATGACCGTGCAACGCCTGAGTGACCTGTTCAAGTTGAGCGCGACCGAAGCGGCGCTCGCACTGCAACTTGCCCGCGGACGCACGCTTGCCGAAGCGGCCGTGGCGCTCAACCTTTCGGAACAAACGGCACGGACCTATTCCAAACAGATCTTCAGCAAAACCGGCACACATCGCCAAGCAGAGCTCGTTCGTTTGATCCTGACGAGCGTGGCGCATCTGGGATCGCAGGATGAAACCCAGCGCTGAGTTGCTTCCCAGTTGGGAAGTGTGTCGCGCGGCTGTGGGCGGCTAGTGTGCTAGTCAGTTAGTCGGTTAGTCGGCTAGTCTGCTAGCCAGAGGGA
>CBJNAT010000760.1:0-2116 GCA_966434585.1 uncultured Gammaproteobacteria bacterium
GGCGATGCGCGCACTGCTGCAGTTTCCGACCGTCGTCGACATGCTGTGTCAGGAGATCGACTGGACACGTCAGGTCGGTTCTGCGTTCTCTTCCGATCAGAAGAGCGTTCTCGATGCCGTGCAGCGCCTGCGACTACAGGCGGCTGAAGTGGGCAATCTCAAGTCCACGCCAGAACAAACGGTCGAAACGAAGACTGAGAACAATCAGACGATCGTCGAAGTCAAGCCTGCGGATCCGCAGGTCGTGTATGTGCCGCAATACAACCCGCAGGTCGTGTACACGACTCCGCCGCCTGCGCCTGCAGCGGCTCCCGCGACGACGACCACCGTGGACGATCCGAATACAGTGAGCACTGGAACGGCCATTGCCGGGGGGCTGCTGGCATTCGGCGCGGGTATGTTGATCGGCAATGCCATGGACGACGATGACGATGATTACTGCTGCTATCCCAACTGGGGTCACAGCACAGTGATCGTCGGTTCGCGACCGTTCTATCCGCCCGCTTACGCGTATCGACCTGCGTACGGCTCCGGCATGCGCCCGGCCTATCGCTACAACTCGCCCGCCGGCTATCGCAACCGCTACAACAGCGGCAACGTCACCATCAACAACAACGACTACTACAACCGGTTCAGCAACAACCAGAACCTGCGCAACAACTCGGTACGCAGTCCCATCAGGAACACGGACAACACGCTCGCACAAACGCGCGGCAATCGCGCCGAGAGCTGGAAGGGGCAGTCGACCTATCAAGGTGCGCGCAACGATGCGGTGGCCGGCAAACTCGACCGTGCTGCTGGCAATGCGCGCGACCGCGCTGCTGGCGGCGCGCGCTCGACAGCGTACAAAGGCGCGCGGCCAGAGAGCACGCGTTTGGCGGATGCGTCGAGTGGTTCGGATGCATCGGCATTCACCCGCACTCGCGAACAGCGAGCCAGCCAGACGAGCCAGCGGTCCTCCATTGATCGTGGCTATGGCGATGCGAGCAGGCCCGAGCGCAACGCGGACATCCAGCGCGATGTTGCACGGCCCGCGCAGACCGAGGTGCAGCGTCCGGCGCAGTCGCTGCAAACCGCGCCGGAACGCTCGCGGGACAGCGCGCTCGCGGGCGCAAGCGCACGCGAGAGTGGTTCGTTCGAGCGTGCGGCCAGCGCTCGGGGCCGCGCCAGCAGCGGCGGCAGAGCAGAGGGACGCGCCGGTGGACGTGGCGGTCGACGGTAGACGGGCTACGGGCTACGGGCTACAGGCTACAGCCAGAATGGAAGAAGCCCATTCATCCTTTCGAGGTTGCACGCGCCCATTCTCACCAGGGTGTTGCCATGAAATTCTCAATACCTCATGCAGCGATATGCGTCGCGGCGCTCGTACTGATCGCAAGCTGCGCGAAGCGCGAGCAGCATGCGGAGGATGCCATGTCGTTTGCCACGCCGGAGGAAGCGGTGTCTGCCTTCGTGACCGCGCTGACCCACAACGACAAGCCGCAGCTGGAACGACTGCTGGGTCCCGGCACCGAAGGGTTGCTGTCATCGGGCGATGAGGTTGCCGATCGCGCAGCACGCGAGGCATTTCTCGCGCGCTTCGCTGCGAAGCATCAGCTCGTCGCGGGTGGGCCCGACGATCTCGTGCTGCAGGTGGGCAGCGACGACTGGCCGCTGCCCATTCCGTTGATTCGCAGCAATCGTCGCTGGAGCTTCGACGGCGCCGCGGGCGCGGAGGAGATGGTGCTACGGCGCATCGGGCGCAACGAGCTGCGCGCGATTGCCGTCGTACGCGGGTACGTCGATGCGCAGAAGGATTACGCGGCATCCGGCCATGATGGAGAGCCAGCCGGCTCGTATGCCCAACGTCTCGCGAGCACACCGGGCAAGCAGGATGGATTGTTCTGGCGCACGCCACCGGACGCACCGCCGAGCCCGCTCGGCCCGTTGGTGGCGGCTGCGGCTCACGAGGGCTACAAAGCGACCGGCGCAGCCGAGCAGCCTTATCACGGCTATCGCTACCGTATGCTGTTCGCACAAGGCCCATCGGCCAGAGGTGGGGAGCGCAGCTATCTCATCGACGGCAAGTTGCGCGACGGCTTTGCGCTCGTCGCCTATCCGGCGAACTATGGCGCCA
>CBJNAT010000761.1:0-2116 GCA_966434585.1 uncultured Gammaproteobacteria bacterium
CGCGCGCACACCCTATGTTTCCCGTGCGCCTGATTTGTACAAGCCTCGAAGCCTGACGGTGGCACGCTAGCTGCATCGTATAGGGCACGCCAACGTTGTTGCGCTTTCGCCGCAAACTACTCGACAAAATTCGCTTTGCCATTAGACTCCGCGAGCTTAAGCGCACGGGCGCTGTTTCTTTTCAACCACAAGGGAGCTCTCATGAAGAATCTGAAGATCCTGGCTGCACTGGGTCTGTTGAGCGCCGCAGGCGCTGCGCAGGCAGGTGTTTCCTCCACCTGGACCCTGACGAATGACTACGATTTCCGTGGTTTCTCGCAATCAGCCAAGGACCCGGCCCTTCAAGGCAGTCTCGACTACGCCCACGACAGTGGCTGGTACGTCGGTGCCTGGGCCAGCAACGTGGATTTCGGGACCAGTGATCCGGACGTTGAGGTCGACCTGTACACCGGCTTCACCGGCGGGGATGCAGAGAACGGCATCGGCTGGGATGCGGGTCTCGTGTATTACACATACCCCGGCGAGTCGGACGCCAACTACGCCGAGATCTACGCGAGCGCAGCCCACAGCTGGTTCAAGGGCAAGCTCTGGTATTCGCCCGACTTCGGCGGCGACTTCACTTCTGGCGACACCGAGGCGTTCTACGTCGAAGGTAATGCGACGATTCCGCTGCCCCAGAATTTCTCCATCCTCCTGCACGCTGGCTACAGCTTTGGCGACTACTGGGATGACGTTAACCTGGACGAAGTGCTCGACTACTCCGCCGGTGTCGGCTACACGTACGCGAAGTTCAACTTCGCGTTGAAGTACGTGGATCAGGACAACGACTCCGACATCCCGGGCGATGTGTTCAGCAATGACGGCCGCGTGATCTTCACGGTCGCCACGACCTTCCCCTGGTCAGAGGGCTAAGCGCTCCGCGCTTGGCGGATCAGTCCTGATGGAAGAAGCCCCGCATCGCAAGATGCGGGGCTTTTTACGTTTATGGCACTTCGCGCAGCAGCTTGCCCAGCACGCCGACTAGTTCGTCGATGTGCTGCTTCTCCACGATGAGCGGCGGCGATAGGGCAATGACATCGCCTGTGACGCGGATCAGTGCGCCTGTCTCGAAAGCTCGGCGGAAAATCTCAAACGCGCGGGCGCCCGGCGCACCGGCACGCGCTTCCACTTCGATGCCCGCGACCAGCCCCAAGTTGCGGATGTCGATCACATGCGGCAGACCGCGTAGCGAATGCACTGCCTCTTCCCAGTAGCCGCCAATCTCCTTGGCCCGTGTCAACAGTCCATCGCGGAGGTAGACCTTCTGAGTGGCCAGCGCCGCGGCACACGCCACCGGATGCGCCGAATACGTGTAGCCGTGGAATAGCTCGATGGCGTTTTCGGGCCCCTGCATGAACGCGTCGTAGATGTGCTTGCGGACGAACACCGCACCCATGGGCACAGTCCCGTTCGTAAGACCTTTGGCCGCCGTGATCATGTCAGGCAGCACATCGAAGTACTGCGCCCCGAAAGGCGCACCGAGGCGGCCGAAGCCGGTGATCACTTCATCGAAGATGAGGAGGATGCCGTGCTTGTCGCAGATCTCCCGCAGCCGCTGCAGATAACTTCGCGGCGGCAGGATCACGCCGGCTGAACCCGACACGGGTTCGACGATCACAGCCGCAATGGTCGATGCATCATGCAATTGCACGAGCCGCTCGAGATCCTCCGCGAGCTCGATGCCATGCTCGGGCAGCCCGCGCGAGAATCGATTCCGCTCTAGATCCAGTGTGTGACGCAGGTGATCGACGCCTGCGAGCATCGCGCCGAAAAACTTACGGTTGTTGACCATGCCACCCACGGAGATGCCGCCAAAGCCCACACCGTGGTAGGCCTTTTCGCGTCCGATCAGCCGTTGCCGCCCGCCTTCGCCTCGCGCGCGGTGATAGGCAAGCGCGATCTTGAGCGCACTATCGACCGCTTCCGAACCGGAGTTCGCAAAGAACACGTGATCCAGATCGCCCGGCGTCAGTTGCACGAGCTCGCGCGACAGCTCGAAAGCTAGGGGATGGCCCATCTGAAACGTGGGCGCGAAGTCGAGCGTGGCGATCTGGTTAGTCACCGCGGCGGTGATGTC
>CBJNAT010000762.1:0-2114 GCA_966434585.1 uncultured Gammaproteobacteria bacterium
CGAGCTCCCACTCCTCGCGCACATCGAGCAGCGTCAGGTCATCGCCACGCTCGCGTCGCGCGACGAACTCGCGCGGAGAAATCTCGGGAACGCTCATGCTCTCTCCACGTCAGAACTTGAACTGCGGTGGACGCGCCGCGCCGACCAATGGCTCGAGCACCGTCTCGAACAGGCTTTCCCGCTGCCATTCGCGTTCGCCTGTCCGAGTGATCTTCAGCGCCTCCATAATCGGTCCGGTGCCGACGACTACGAAAAGCCGGCCGCCGATACGCAACGCGCGCGCGAACCGCTCGTCATAGATCGGCAGCGATGCGGTCACCGCAATCGCGTCGTAGGCGGCGTTGTCTTCCAGCCGCGAGGCATCGCCCACTTCGACCGCCACGTTGTTCGTCGCCGCTGCGTGCAAATTCGCGGCGGCGAACTCCGCCAATGCAGGGACGATTTCAATCGACCGGACCCGACCGGCCATCCGCCCCAGGCATGCAGCGAGGAAGCCGCTACCAGAGCCCACATCCAGCACGAGGTCCGACGGGCGCAGCGCCAGGGCTTGCAAGATCCGACCGTCCACCTTGGGGGGCAGCATCGTCTGGCCTGAGCCAATCGGGATGCACATGTCGGCAAACGCAACGGCGCGATAGGCTTGGGGCACGAACGATTCGCGCCGCACACTGCGCATCGCTGCCAAGACGTTGGGGTCCAGCACATCCCATGCACGGACCTGCTGATCGATCATCTGCTCGCGGGCGTGTTCGATGGAGCTTGCGGCGGCAGCGGTGGTGCTCATACTGCGATTCGTACTCAAAGGACGAGAAAAGAAGGGGGCCCAGCACCATCCTTATGCAAAGCGGCTCAAAGGCGGCAAAGCCTAGCAAGGATGATGCATAGCGGGTAGCGGATCGCGAACTCGCGAGTGCATGCGGTTGCGCTGCGCGAATCTACTAGTGGCGATCGGCGATCCACATTCCCGCTCTCTATATTGACAATTATGGTCAATGTAGGCAGCAGAACTCAGTGCATTCGCTATTCTTGCTTCAGCGCCTCTTGCCGCCGCAGCATGGGCATCGACGAGCCGGTCACTGTCTTCATCGCCAGATTCCAGCTTCGCCGCGTAGCCAAATAAAGCGAGCCACTTTCCACCAACGCTGTAAGGGCGGCGTGGCACATCGGCGGCAGAAGGGACTTCACAGCAGTTCGGGACGTTAGTGCCCTGCTCTATGCTCGGGATCCTCAGCATCCTTCTCGCTCTGGCAGCGCTCGCGCTCGCAGGTCTGCTGCTGTGGCGCGAGCGCAAGCATGCTCCGCTGCGTGCTGCGGCAGCGGAGCTCCAAAGCATCGTGCGCACGGGCCGATACAGCGAACGTGTGCAGGCCGGGCGCGGTGATGTGCCGCTCGCGGACAGCGGTAACCGTCTCCTCGAACAGCTTGCCGTGCGTGATCTGCTGATTCGCGAACGCGAGCGCGCCCTGGCCGGTGTCCTCGGCGGCTTGCACGAAGCCCTGGCCGTTCACCGCCACGAGATCGTCTTCGCAAACGAGCGTTTCTCCGCTCTCGTCGGTGCCGCGAATTCCGCCGAGCTGCAGGGCCGTTCGCTGGCGGAGCTCGTGCACGCCGACTACCAGGAGCTCGTCGCCGATCACCTGAGGCGCTCGCTAGCCGGCGAGCCGGCTCTCGAGCGGCTCGAGCTCGAAGTGCATCCGCTGCGTCAGCAGACCGCACGGGTCGAGCTGTCCGCCACACGTATCGACTATCAGGGTGGTCCGGCCCTCCTGCTCACCCTCGTCGAGATGAGCCCGCGCGCCGCTGCGGCCTCCTCGCCCAAGACGCGACCAACTGCATGGGCAACCCTGGATTCGTTGGGTGAAGGTGTCATAACCACCGATATTTCTGGCCGCATCGATTACATGAACCAGGCGGCCGAGCAGCTCGTGGGCATCTCCCTGACCGAAGGGATCGGTAAGGCATTTGCGGAAGTGGTGATACTTGTCGACGAAACCGACCGGCGCGTGCTGGGCGATCCGGTGCGGCAGTGCCTCGCCACGCAAACACGCATCAGCGTCGGCCGCCGCGGCATGATGATCGCGCGCGGCGGGCTCGACGAACGCTCGGTGGATCTC
>CBJNAT010000763.1:0-2113 GCA_966434585.1 uncultured Gammaproteobacteria bacterium
GTCGGCGGCGACGACATGGACGGGGTGATCTCCGGCTATCGCAAGCTGACCGGCAAGGCGCCGCTGATGCCCAAATGGGCCTATGGCTTCTGGCAGAGCCGGCAGCGCTACGAAACGCAGGACCAGCTGCTCGGCGTGGTCCACGAGTATCGCAAGCGTGGTCTGCCGCTCGACAACATCGTGCTGGACTGGCGGTACTGGCGCGATGACGACTGGGGTTCGCATAAGTTCGACGCCACGCGCTTCGCCGACCCGAAAAGGATGATCGATGACGTGCATGCAATGAACGCACGCTTCATGATTTCGGTGTGGCCGAAGTTCTACCCGACCACCGACAACTACAAGGAGCTCGACGCGAAGGGTCTCATCTATCGGCGCAACGTCGAGCTCGGCGTCAAGGACTGGGTGGGCCCGGGTTATCTCAACTCCTTCTACGATCCCTATTCGGAAGAAGCGCGGCAGATCTACTGGCGCCAGATCAAGGAGAACCTCGACGTCCTCGGCGTGGATGCATGGTGGCTGGACGCCACCGAACCCGACATCCATTCGAACGTCGATCCCGAGGAGCACAAGAAGCGCATCGGCCCCACGGCACTGGGACCGGGAGCCGCCTTTTTCAACTCGTATCCCTTGATGCAGACGGCCGCCGTGTACGAGGGCGATCGCGCCGCCGATGCGAATAAACGAGTGTTCATTCTCACGCGCTCCGCGTTCGGTGGTCAGCAACGCCATGCCGCCGCAACTTGGAGCGGCGATGTAGCCTCCCGGTGGGACGATCTCTATGACCAGATCTCCGCCGGCGTGAACTTCTCGATGTCAGGCATTCCGAACTGGACATTCGATATCGGCGGATTCGCGCTCGAGTCGCGTTACCTGAAGCCGAACGCAGCAGATCTCGCCGAGTGGCGCGAGCTCAACTTACGTTGGTTCCAGTTCGGCGCATTTGTCCCGCTGTTTCGCTCGCATGGCGAGGAGCCGTATCGAGAGATCTTCAACCTCGCCCCAGAAGGTTCGGAAGTCTACGAAAGTCTCGCGTGGTACAACCGACTGCGGTATCGCCTGATGCCGTACATCTACACGCTCGCTGCGGATACGTATCACCGCGACGGCACCATGATGCGTGGCTTGATCATGGATTTTCCGAACGACCGGCAAGTCCGCAATATCGCCGATCAATACCTCTTCGGATCCGCGTTCCTCGTGAACCCTGTGTACGTTCATCGGGCGCGAGATCGAAAGGTGTATCTGCCGTCCGGTGCGCGCTGGTATGACTTCTATACCGCTCAGCTCCACGAGGGTGGTAAGGAAATCACCGCCGCAGCCCCCTTGGCTCGTATGCCGCTGTTCGTGAAGGCAGGTTCGATCGTGCCGATTGGCCCCACGATCGAATACACCGGTCAAAAGTCGGATGCGCCGATCACGTTGTACGTGTACACCGGCGCGAACGGCAGCTTTGAGCTCTACGAAGACGACGGGCTCACGTACGACTACGAGCGTGGTGAGTTCGCGCGCATTCGCATGCAGTACGATGAGGCGAGCCGCACGTTGAGTATCGGTGCGCGCACCGGAAGGTTTCCCGGCATTCAGGCGAAGCGCACGTTCAACGTACGCTGGATCACGTCGAAGACGGCGGACACGAACGACTTCGACAAGGCAGACGCCACTCTCGAGTACACAGGTGAAGCGCTTAGCCTCAAGCGACCGTGATGCCGGGGCATTCCACCATGAACAAATCGAAATTCGCTCTTGCGGCGGTATCGGCATTGCTGCTAGCTCCACTAGGCTCGGAATCACGTTCCGAGCTCGTCAATCTGGAACAGTGGCCGCAGACACGCAGTGTCGGCTTGGTCGATGAAAAGACGGAAGCGTTCGTGACTGAGCTCATGAGCCGCATGAGCCTCGAGGAGAAAGTCGGGCAGATGATCCAGGCGGACATCAGCGCGATCACACCGGGAGATTTGCGCAAGTATCCGCTGGGCTCGATCCTCGCCGGTGGTAACACGCCGCCGCTCAACGGCGATGAGCGAGCTCCGGCACACGTGTGGCTCGAGACGTCGCGTGCATTCAATGCCGTTGCGACCGAAGCTCGCCCAGGTCACACGCCGATTCCGCT
>CBJNAT010000764.1:0-2112 GCA_966434585.1 uncultured Gammaproteobacteria bacterium
GCCGGCGTACCCACAGCGCTGCAAGCCGTGCACGAAGCCGCTTCCGCGCGCTTGCGCCCGATTCTCATGACGACGCTCGCGATGGTGCTCGGCATCCTGCCGATCGCATTGGCACTTGGCGCAGGCTCGGAAAGCCGCATGTCGATGGGCATCGCGGTGATCGGCGGCCTGCTGTCAGGCGGCGCGCTGACGTTGTATGTGATTCCGGCGATGTATGTGCTGTTGAGCGGGCGCCGGGCGGTGCAGGCGGCAGGTCAAGAGAGCCCTCACCCGACGCGTCTATCTCTCCCGCAAGGGGGAGAGGTGAAGAATGTTGATGCGCTGGTTCATGCGTCCCCTCTCCCGGTTACGGGAGAGGGACAGGGTGAGGGAGGGTAGCCGCCTGAACTCCCGTCTCTGATTCAGCACCCACCGATCAGAGGCCTCCATGCGTCCCATTCGCGCCCTCGTCGCTGCCACGCTCATGACCTGCGCCGCCGCTGCTCATAGCGCACCCTTTCATCTCGAAGAAGCGACGATCTCTTCGATACAAACGGCGCTTCTCAACAAGGAGATCACGACCGAACAGTTGGTGCGTCTCTACTTGAAGCGCATCAAAGCCTATAACGGCACTTGCGTGAAACAGCCGCAAGGCATCTTGGGCACGATCAGCACGATCCCGAACGCAGGGCAGATCAATGCGCTATCGACGTTGAACCTGCGTCCGGCCACGCGCAAAGCCTTGGGTTTCGACGAGCGCAAGGCGCGCAGCATGACCGACAAGACCGACAGCGATCCGAACATGCCGGACGCCTTGGAGATTGCGAAGCGACAAGACGAGGCGTTTGCCAAGACGGGCAAGTTGGTGGGCCCGCTGCACGGAGTCGTCATGTCCATCAAGGATCAGTACGACAGTTTCGACATGCGATCGACGTCCGGTGCGGACGTGCAGTATGCGAACGATCGTCCGCCTGACGATGCCACCTTCGTTCAACGTCTGCGCGATGCCGGCGCGATCATCCTCGCCAAGTCCAATCTTGGCGAATATGCGTCGGGCATTCCGCGCAGTTCATTCGGCGGCACGTTCTGCAACCCGTACGACACCGAGCGCAGTCCCAGTGGCTCGAGCTCCGGGTCGGGTTCCTCTGTAGCCGCGAATCTAGTCACCTGCGCCATCGCTGAAGAAACCGGCTCGTCGATTCGCGGTCCAGCGCGCGCGAACAACTCCGTCGGCATCGCGCCCACGCAGGAGCTCGTGAGTCGCGACGGCATGATCCAGCAGGGCATCAACACACGCACGGGCCCGATCTGCCGCACCGTCGAAGACGTGGCCAAAGTGCTCGATGTCATCAAGGGCTACGATCCGAAAGACGAGCTCACCGCCTTCAGCATCGGCCGCACCCCCAACGGGCCGTATGACACCTTCGCGAGAGAGAAGCGCCTCGATGGCGTGCGCATTGGCGTCATGCGCGAATACATGAGCAAGAAGCTGTTCACGGAGATGGATCATCAAACCATCGATCTCGTCAGCGCCGCGGTGGAGGACTTGAAGAAGCTCGGCGCAACCGTGGTCGACCCGGGTGAAGAAGGCGAGCTCTTCGGCCAGTGCGTGCGCGAATACGACCCGAAGCTGCACAACAAGCTCTTCACGAAGCGCTTCCCCGACGTGTTCCCTGTGGATGCCGCGGGCAAAGCTACGGGTGATCACATCAAGACGCTCGTGGACATGGCGGACGATCCGCAGCTCGTGCCGAAAGCTGCTTCGTTCCGCGAGTTCGGCGCCGCTCAAGCGGAAGGCGAAAGCAAGTACTCGATCAACATGTACTTGCGGGAGCGTGGCGATGCGAACATCAAGTCAAACGTGGATCTCATCGACAAGGCGCAGTTCCATCAAGACCTGCAGTTCCCGGATCGCAAAGCGACGCGCGTGAATCAAGAGAAAGCGCTAGAGATGAACATGTCGGAGCGCATGCTGCGACGGTTCGCGATCCAGACGATGGTCATGCAATGCATGGCGAAGCTGAAGATCGACGCCATCGTGTATCCGACGAGCAATCTGCCGCCCGCCAAGCTGACGGCGCCACCGGAGCCGAGCGCGAACGGCCGCGGCGGTTCGTGGAGCTTCCTGGGACA
>CBJNAT010000765.1:0-2104 GCA_966434585.1 uncultured Gammaproteobacteria bacterium
ACCGAAGTTGGTCATGTTGATTGCAGCGGTGAGCGGTGCTTCGCGACGGCTGAGCTTCAACAGGTAATCGTATGAAGTCACGTCATGGCCGGGCACCGCGAAGTACAGCTCACCCTTGTCGTTCTTGCGCTTGAAGATGTCAGGCATGAACCGCGGCAGCAGCTCCGACAGCGCATCGGAGAACGTGTACTTCAGGTTGGCGACCGTTGGATCGTCGGGATAGTCAGGCGTGATCGTCTCGACGATCTCCGCGCCGAGCGTGTCGCGCAGCACCGTCTTGATCTCCCGATCGATCTGATCGGAGATGGCTTCGTGATTAAGTGTCTTCTTCACCATGTGCTCGCGCAGAATCGCGATGCGCATGCCCTGGAGGGGTTTGCTGCCGCCCTTCATGGCAGCCTCGCCGAGCACGTAACTCGCGTAGGGCTGCTGCGGAATCAAGCTCTTCGGGATTGCGGTGAATGGGTCGCGCGGATCGTAATAACCGCTCACGGGATCTTTGACGGCATCGAGCACGCGCGCGACATCGCCCAGCGTGCGGGCGTGTATGCCGGCGCGGTCGTTGAACCATTGATTACCGATACCGCCGTTGTCCGGCAGGATTCCCTTCGTCGTGAGGATGAGCGAAATGCCATTCCGCGAGGCGGGGCCTTGGCAGGACGCGCCGGATTGTTCACAGATGCCGATCATCGCGAGATTCGCGGCAATGGCCACGCCTGAGCCGCCGCTCGAGCCACGCGTCACCCGCTCGGTGTCGTAAGGGTTACAGCCCTGGCCTCCCCAAGCGCCCATCGTCTGTCCCCCGTCGACGAGATTGGTCTTGGGCTTTTGCTCGCCGCCTGGATTGCCTGGGCCAGCGTTGAACTCATGGGCAACCGTCTTTGCGTAGATGATGGCGCCCTTCGCTCGCAACTGCGCGACGATCGTCGAGTCGAACGGCGGCGCATCCATGGCGAAGTTGACGTCGTTGTTGGACGTCGTGCGCATGTCCTTCGTGTCGTAAGGATCCTTCACGACCGTGGTGATGCAGTACATCGGTAGCGCGGTCAGGTTTGGCTGAGCACCGTATTGCGCATCGAGCTCGGCCGCGCGCTCCAGTGCGTCCGGCTGCTGGCGGAATTTCTCGCATTCCGGCGGTGCGCCTTTGGGCAACGGGCCGGTCGAGGGATGCGCATCGAACTTGCCCTTGCAGGTCACAGAACGTTCGCCACGAATGTTCATCGTTTCGAGCGCATTCAACTGACCGGCGTCGGGCATGCCCACACGCATGCCCATCTGCGCGTGCACGCTGGGGTCTGACACAGTGCGTTCCATGCGACCGTAGTCGAGCGGCAGACCTTGGTATTGATCGAGATCGGGGAAGATCGTCGTTGCTTTAACGGTCTGCGTGGGGAACACGAGCGGCGAGCCGGTGCGGACGTAGCCCTTCGTGGGCTTGATCTTGCCGCCCTCCTGGGTGACGAGCGCGGTACACACGCCGTTGTACGCCTTGGCGCGATCGATGTACGCCTGGACGATCGCTTTGCACGTCGTTTGACCCGCACGGATCGCTTCGTGAGTGCTCTCGATGGTGGCTTCCTCCACCTTGAACGAGCTGGCACCCATGGCGGTGTCGGCCATCGCGAAGCCGAGCATTGCGCTCACCACGGCGTGCAACAACGAAGAAGAACGCAGCTCGCTCACGCTAATGCCCTCCGCAAGTCTGTCCGGATCTATGCGTGAGACGGATGGGTCGAGGCAGCCCCCACTGCGAGTTCGCGCGACTGATGTGCCGCTTCTTCGTCGTAGCGTGCGCGACATCGACCACGAACTGAAACTTGCCTGCGATCGTTCTGTAAGACCCAGGCGGCATCCTGTCCGCCGACGAGCCTCCTCTTCGACACGGAGCACGACATGAAGCACACGACGCTGGCGGTCGCGGGATCGATGGCGTTAGGGATCGGAGCCACTGCATGGAGCGGCGATCTCACTCATGCGCATCGGCCGCACGATCGCGAGCCCATCGTCATCGGTCATCGCGGCGCGAGCGGCTTCGTGCCGGAACACACGCTGGTTGCCTATTACATCGCCATTCATCAGGGCGCCGACTACGTCGAACCCGATC
>CBJNAT010000766.1:0-2103 GCA_966434585.1 uncultured Gammaproteobacteria bacterium
GCATTCACGTTCTGGCCGAGCAGATTGATTTCGCGCACTCCCTGGCGAGCGAGACTGCGCACCTCTGCCATGACCGAATCGAAGGGCCGACTGATCTCCTGCCCACGCGTGTACGGCACGACGCAGAACGTGCAGAACTTGCTGCAGCCTTCCATGATCGACACGAACGCGGTGGCTCCCTCCGCCCGCGGCTCCGGCAGCCGATCGAATTTCTCGATCTCGGGAAAGCTGATGTCGACGACCGCGCGGCCCTTAGTCCGCAGTTCATCGATCATCTCAGGCAGGCGATGCAACGTCTGCGGGCCAAACACGAGATCCACATACGGCGCACGCGCGGTAATGCCATCGCCTTCCTGGCTCGCAACGCACCCGCCGACACCGATGATCACGCCGGGTTTGGCCCGCTTCAGCTGCCGCCAGCTACCGAGTTGCGAGAACACCTTTTCCTGAGCCTTCTCGCGAATCGAGCAGGTGTTGAGGAGCAGGATGTCGGCCTGCTCGGGATCGTTCGTGAGCTCGTAACCTTTCGCGTCCTTGAGCACATCCGCCATCTTGGCGGAGTCGTACTCGTTCATCTGACAACCGAAGGTACGGATGAATAAGCGGGGCATGGTTTTGGTCGGGCCCTCTCAGAACGGAATGTCGTCATCGAACTCTTGATCGTTGCTCGGTACCGGCTCGCGTTCGCGACCACCGCCCGCACCCGTCGATGAGCCGCCGCGGGCCTCGCGACTTTCGCTTGCGCCGCCGGCGGGGCCGCTGCGGCCGCCCAGCATCTGCATGTCGCGCCCGACGATCTCGGTCGTGTAGCGATCCTTGCCTTCCTTGTCTTGCCACTTGCGGGTACGGAGGCTGCCTTCGATGTAGACCTGCGAGCCTTTGCGCAAATACTCCGCCGCGATCTCGGCGAGCTTGTCGAAGAGCACGATGTTGTGCCACTCGGTGCGCTCCTGCTTGTCGCCGGACTGCCGATCCGTCCAGGACTCGGAGGTGGCGATGCTGAAGCTCGTCACGGGCTTGCCGCTCGGCATGTAGCGGGTCTCGGGGTCTTTGCCGAGATTACCGACCAGAATGACCTTGTTGACTCCGCGCGCCATGGCTCACCCTTCTTCGTTGGAGGCGGGCATTGTAGTCGTCGGGACTCGCTTGCCTAGCGGGAACTGACGGCGCAAACGTCGAGATTATGCCGGGTACGACGCGCCAGGATCGCCCAGAGCACGCAGGCTCCAGCCGTGACCGCGAATACCATTGTCGTGCCGCTGTGCTGCAGCATTTGACCTCCCAGGGTGCCGCCAGCGAACGCACCGAGGAACTGGCACGTCGCGAACACCCCCAGGGCCGTGCCACGCTCTTCCGTCCCGACGGCCAACGTCAGCAGCGCCGGGATGCGTGCTTCCAGGAAATTGAACGAAGCGAAGAACAGCGTCAGACCGACCATGAGCGCGGCTGGATGGCCATGGCCCAGCCCAAGCAAGGCCTGAGAGGTCGCGCCCAGCAGAATGGCAGTCGACATTAGCTGCGTGCTGCCGCGTTCCGATCGCAGGATCAACGGTACTGTCCCGACGAGCGAAGCACTGAACACGCCGAGGTAGATCTTCCAGTGCATCGCCTCCGGCCAATGCAGGTTCTGCACCAGGGTCAAGGGCACGACCAGGAATATGGCCGTGAGCACGAAGTGCAGCACGAACACGCCGAGATACAGGACACGGGCGCGAGGGTGCCGCAGGGCCCGCAGGAGCTTGGGAACACCGACCGTTTGCGAGGTCGTGAGCGGCACGTCAGGTGGCACGACCGTGTGCAACAGGATGAGGCCTACCAAGCACAACGCGGCGACGATGCCGAAAATGCCGCCGATGCCGATGGCGGCCTGTAAGAGCGGCGCCGCTATCAGCGAGACCACGAAAGAGCCGCCGATCGCGACGCCGATGAAGGCCATCGCGCGCGTACGCACTTCGGCTCGCGTGTGATCGGCCATCAAGGCGGTGACCGCGGCGGACACCGCGCCTGCGCCTTGCAGGGACCTCGCCAGGATGAGCTCGAACACCGTGTGCGCATACACACCGACCAGCGGATACACATGGCGGCTGCTTTCGAGCTTCATGT
>CBJNAT010000767.1:0-2100 GCA_966434585.1 uncultured Gammaproteobacteria bacterium
CACGTGCTCGCAGGGTGAGCCCGGAAGGGGATAGTCGAAGTTCTCCTCGATCCCTTCGCCGTTCCACATCGCCAGTACGTGCACGCGCGTGTTGTCTTCGCAGAAGCGCGAGACGAACGCGAAGCGCGAATCGAGCGCTGCGGCGAGATTGCGCACGAGCTCGCGAAAGAATGCCGCGCCGGTCTCGTGCGCCGTGCCTTCGTCGATCAGTCTCAGAATGTGGAGGTCGCGGTCGTGCACGGGATCGGTAGCGGCCATGGCTGCCTTATTGAAACGGGCTTTCGATCGGATGCCTCGGAACACGATGGTAACTCCGTCTAGGTGACTGGTGATCAGTGACTGGTGACTGGAAAGCAGCGCTTCTTGCCGATCACCGATCACTCGTCACCGGTCACTTGTCTCAAGGCACCATTCACCCCTGCGCCGTCGCCGTGCGGTTCCATTTCATTTCCCGTTCCCACGTGAGCCGATCCAGCGTGATCGCTCCCGGTCCGTACACCGCCAGCATCGCCAGCATGAAGCCCCAGAAGTAGTGCTGGCCAATCGCAGCCTCGAACCCTTCACTGAAGAGCACGTGGCTGTAAGAAATCACCGCCAGCGCATTCACCGCGAACAGGCCCAACGCGGGCAGCCGGCCACCGAGACCGAGAATGAGCAACAGCGGAAAGATCAACTCGCCCGCGGTGCCGGCCACGGCCGCGAGATAGGGTGGCAGCAACGGTACTTGGTATTCGTCCTTGAACAGCGAGACGGTCGTCTCCCAGGCGCTGATCTTCAGATACCCGGATTTGAGAAACACCCAGCCGACATACAGGCGGGTGGCGAGCGCGAACAGCGACTGCAAGTTGTCGAGAGCGCGCGAGAGCGGATTGAGCAGGGCGGCGACGCGCATGGCAGAACTCCTAAGTGGGCAGAGAGAAATCGACGAGCACTGTGAGGCCGATGAACTGTGCGAGCGCGGCGGCCAGGTTGAACTGCGGATCGAGCGCGAGCGCAGCTTGTGCGGCGCTGTTCAATGTTTCGTTGCACGAGAGCGCGTGCAGCAGCGTCCAGGAGGACTGATCGATGGCGCGGAACTGCACGTGATCGGTCAGTCGGAGCAGCACGACGTGCTGCGCGCCGGTCGCGAGATCGAGGGCGTCGATGTTCGTTGCGGCCCGTTGATGTGCACGCCACACATCGAGAATCGGGAACGCCGACGACACGAGGCGTACTGTTGGGTGCAGTGCGAAGCGCAACTCCCCGTAACGCTCGGGCGGAACACTGCTGAGTGCTGCCACATCGAAGCCGGGATGTTCCGCTGCCACCATGGATTCCTGGTACGCCCACTCCAATGCGGCGACATCGGCGAAGTAGGCGTACGAGGTGTTTGCGAGCTGCTCGTGCAAGTGCGCCGCAAAGCGCTCGCCGACGTTGTGCAGGTTGCCCGCGTGCGAGGGATGACGGCGCCAATAGCCCTGTGCCACTTGGCGAAACCAATCTTCACCGCCAAGGGCACACACAACGGGGAACGCTGCCTGCAGTGTGCTCGTGAAGTTCTCGCGTGCGTTGTTCGCGTAGATGCCGATGCGCTTACGGGCGGGGATTGCATCGCCCACGACGTGGGTCGCGATCTGATCGATGTCGCCGTGTAGAGCGCCGCGCACGAACGCCTGCTGAACTTCACGCAGCGAGAGCATGGCTGTGCTCCAGCAGCCGATCGGCTTTACGAGCCTCGGCCACGAGTCCTTGTAAGGGCGGCAGATCGGCATCCCATTCGATCAGTGTCGGCGTGGGGCCAAAGCGCTCGAGTGCAAGGCAGTACAGCGACCAGACCTCCTCGCACACGGGTCGCGAGTGTGTGTCGATCAGAATCTCGCGATCTGCGTAGCGATTGATGCTGTGACCAGCGAGATGAATCTCGCGCACCCGCGTCACCGGCAGCTTCGCCAGATACGTGCGTGCATCGAAGCCGTGATTGCGACTGCTGACGTACACGTTGTTGACATCGAGCAGCAGGCCGCAGTCGGCCTCCTCGGCCAACGCAGCGAGAAAGTCCCACTCCTCGATGGGCGAGTGCGCATACCGCAGATAACTCGAGACGTTCTCGATGAGGATCTG
>CBJNAT010000768.1:0-2098 GCA_966434585.1 uncultured Gammaproteobacteria bacterium
GCCATGGGCTAGGCGGCGATGCCTTCGAGATACGCCTCGGCGTCGAGCGCCGCCATGCATCCCGTTCCCGCCGACGTGACCGCCTGGCGATAGACGTGATCCGCGACATCGCCTGCTGCGAAGACACCCGGGACGCTGGTCGCCGTCGCGTTGCTCGCCGGCTTCGTAGGAGTGCAGCGCAGCGTGCTCCCGCGGCGCGCCCGCCGGCTGAACGTAGGTAGCACCGTGGGCCTGCCAGCCAAAGGTTCGCGCGAGTTCGATGAGCAGAGCCCACTCCTGCTGTGTGCAGGAGAAAAGATCCCGACCTCCCGGCTCCGCGGCATCCCGCACCAGGTTTACTGATTGCGTGCTGCGTGTCTGCATGGCTCACAGTCCGGCAGCAAAGCCGTGCTCACTCCTTGTGTTCAATGTCCGAAGCGCTGATTGAGTTGCTCCACCATCGTCAGCAGACGCTGGTGTACTTCAGCTCGAGAACCGCACTGTTGCCCCGAGATCGGATTGCCGCCGCCCGGCCCCTGCGAGATGACGTACTGATGCCAAGCCTCGGGACCGCCGTTGGGATTGGCGACAGGCACGATCGAATCGATCTGAAATGGGCTTTCGATGAGGCCTTTGAAGGAGAATCCCTTCATGGATTTGGTTTCGCCGCCGCCTGCGCGGCTCGCCCTCGTCGCAATTGCTCTTCCTGCACGTCTTGCACCGTGAGGGCAGTGTCTCTCGCTATCACATCGATGAGCTTGTGGCCTGCATTGCGTGGCAGTTGCAACCCGTGAAAATCCTCCCACAGGCGGATCCGGGCTGCGGGAGTGGTCATCGGCGAGCCCTGGGCTTCGATTTTCGAGCGGCGCAACTGCGCACGCTCTGCCTCTGCATGCTCTATCGCAGCGCGGCGATCGCCAGCGTCCATCGCCGCATTACTGAAGGGGTTTAGCACGCTGTGTATTCCTCGTATGACCGCATTGTGGATATGAATCCATATGGGTGCGCGGTGGCCCAGATGAAGCCGCGTCACTCGGAGACAGTGACGACGTGCGCAACTACGCGCATCAGCGAGCGCTGGGCAAAGCAACTCAACAGGATTCCGACGCACTATACGTGCGCGAGGCCGGCTCCGCTCGGCTATCGAAAGATCGGCTATGTCGAGGTCTCGCGGCCAAACAACGTGTCGATATCTCGCGGGGTCAACACGCGCCACTGCCCTGCAGCCAGGTTGCCCAACTGCAAGCCACCCACACGGCTCCGATGCAGCGCTTCCACGTGATTACCGACGGCCGCAAACATCCGCCGCACTTGGTGATAACGGCCTTCGGTCACCGTGACACGCGCTTGTCTCGATGAGATGACTTCCAGCACCGCGGGAGCGAGGGGCGTCTTCTCCGACTCGAGCTTGAGTTTGCCGCTTGCAAAGATATCTGCTTCATCGCCGCGCAGATCGCGCGCCAACGTCGCTTCGTACACCTTCTCCAAATGATGTTTCGGTGAGGTCACTCGATGCAGCAGCACGCCGTCATCCGTCATCAACAGCAATCCACTCGTGTCGCGGTCTAGACGTCCCACGCTTGCAAGCGTCGGTAAGCGATGGAAGAAGCGTTCGGGCAGCAACGCGTAGATGAGACTGCCGACATCCTTCGTCGAGCACGTGTAGCCGGTCGGCTTGTGCAGCATGATCGTGAGCGGTGATGGCGGATCGAGCGGTTCGCCATCGACACGCACGTTTGCGTGCTCCACCCGATCGTCCGCGTACAGCACTTCCCCCTGGGCGTCCGTGATGCGGCCTTCTCTGAACATCGCGGTCACTTGCTTGCGGCTGCCGTAACCGAGATTGGCGATGAGTTTGACGAGCTTCATGAGGTGCGCACTGCTTCGATGATCTTGAATCCGTGTGCCTGCGTGACGATTCGCACGGTACCGAAACCCTCGTTGAGCACAGTTTCGTACGGCAGATGACGATTCGCCACGAGCCACAAGCGACCGCCGCGATGCAGTGCAGCGGCGGCGACTTGGATGAAGCGGCGGCCAATGTCCGGGCGATCCTCGCGACTACCGGTATGAAAGGGTGGATTGGTGATGATCACGTCGTAGCTGCGCGGCAGGCCCG
>CBJNAT010000769.1:0-2098 GCA_966434585.1 uncultured Gammaproteobacteria bacterium
ATGAGCGTAGCGCCGATGTCGCCCACGACGGAATGGGTTTCAGCGCAAAGGGCCCTCCACGAGCGCATGCGCCAGATCGCGATCCGCAGCGGCGCCATCGTGATCGACCCGATACCGACGCTTTGCAAGGGCAACCAGTGCACCCGGGCGGACGCCGACGCCACGCCCATCTACAAGGACGCGGGGCACTTGCGGGCTGAGTACGTGCGCAAGTTTGCAACGTACATCGACGTGGCGATGAGCACGCAGAAGCAGCAGCAAACACCCGCAACCGTGCCGGTCACGGGGCGCTAGAACTCAGGAATAGAGCTTTCGCAAGCTGCGCACACCCGGCAGCCGCGTGATCGCCCCGACCAGGCGCACCATGCCGGGGGAACTGTGCTTCAGCAGAAACAGCGTGGCCCGCAGTCGCAGCTTTTTCTTGCGGCCGACATAGGGGTTGGCGAGCACCATCGCGCCGTACTCGAAGAGGATCGCGGTCATTTCCTCGCGGTACTGGTCGTCGTTCTTGATCGACTCGATCGCATGGTTGACGAAGTACGGCTGGAATCGAGGCACGAGGCAAGCGGCTGCGGATCATGCGAATGCCGAACGAGGTACTTGCCGTATGGATGCACCACACCGTCACGGCCTTGTCGACAAAGTAATTGCTGTAGCCCTTGCGGAACACGCGCAGGAAGAGGTCGTCGTCCTCGAAGCCCATGAACTGCGAGTCGAACCCGCCCACGGCCTCGAAGGCCTTGCGGCTGATCAGCGTCGCCGATGGCAGCACGAACATGTCGTGCCGCAGCAGGTCATTGATGTTTCGCTTGGGATGCGTTGCATGCTCCTTCACAACGCCGGTCCGGATCACGTTTCCATCGGCGTCGGCTTCGTACAGGTCGGCATAGACAAAACCGAAGAGCCGGTCGTCCTGTGGGATCGAAGACGCCAACGTCTCGATGTGGTTGGGCAGGTAGAAGTCGTCCTGATCCAGAAAGCAGATGAAGTCGGAGGTGGACGCTGCCACCCCGGCGTTGCGTGCGGAGCCTTGCCCTCCATTTTCCTTGTCGAGAATGCGGAAAGGATAGCGCGTCGCAAGCCCGTCGAGCGCCGCGCGCTCCTCTGGCCGCGAGCCATCGTTCACCACAATCACCTCGGCCGCGGGCACAGATTGCTCGAACACGCTACGCACCGAGCGCTCGATGAAATCGGCGCCGTTGTAGAACGGAATGATCACCACCACGCTGGGCCACAGGGGCATGGATTCGATGGCGGGCACGGCGGGGGCGTTCGTTGGGGTCATTTTTTTGCTTGGCTCTGTTGGGGCGAGCCTACACAGATTCGAAGAGGTCGCGGACCACGCCGCGTACGCCGCGGCCGAACTTGTCGTAGCGGCCCGTCATGGCTTCGCGAAAGATGGGGATGCACCGCGCCAGCCGCGACGCGGGCAATGCGGCCCGAAAGCGCTGATGCTCGATCTTGCTGCGGACCTTGGCAATGATTTCGGGCGAGACGCGATCGCCGATCTGCAAAAGACGCTCCAGGAGAAGTTCGGCCTTGATGGCACGCTCGACGTGCGTATTTCCCCGCGATGCAAGCGCCTTGCGGATCTTGCCGACGAAAGTGTCGCGCCGCGCGCCAATCTGGTTGGACTCATGCTGGCGATAGTCGATGAGCGGCTGCTCCAGCAGGTCGACCCGTCCCACCGTCGACGCCACGATGCCCAGCCATTCGTCGTGGACCCACTCAGGGGGAAATGGCAAGGCGTCTGCAAGCAGCGACCGGCGAAATACCGTGGTCGCTCCGGTGACGAGATTCCGGCGAAGAAACACGTCGAAAGCACGGCCCCCATGGATGCCCTCGACTTCCGATCGAGTGACCTCGAGCGCGTGGAACAGGGACTGGTTGAGGTCGTTCCCGCCTGCATCGACAAGGCGCGCGTCGGTATGCAGCAGCAGCAGATTCTCATCCTGCTGAAAGCGCGCCACCATGTGCGCGAGCCGATCGGGCACCCACACATCGTCTTGGTCGCTCAGCGCAATCAGCTCGCGGGTGCAGGCGCTGATGGCCTGCTCGAAATTCTTGACGACCCGCAAGGGGGTGGCGTTCTTCAGCA
>CBJNAT010000770.1:0-2095 GCA_966434585.1 uncultured Gammaproteobacteria bacterium
GCCGTAATCTCACGGATGCCCAGGGCGCGGATAAGTTCGTGAGTGGACAACCTGCCGCATTGCGCTTTCACGTGCCGCCAGGTCGCATCGTCGAGTTCCACGACGTCGTACATGGATTGCAGCGCTTCAACACCGATGACATCGGCGACTTCATCATTCGCCGCACGGATGGCAGCACGGCCTTCTTCTTTTCGAACGCGATCGACGACGCGCTGATGGGCGTAAACCTGGTATTGCGCGGCGATGATCATCTGACGAATACGCCACGGCAGTTGCTCGTGCTCGAAGCGTTGCAGCTGCCGCAGCCACGCTATGCGCACGTCGCGCTGTTGCTCGGCATGGACGGCGCTCCGCTGTCCAAGAGGCATGGTGCACTCAGTCTGCACGACTTACGCAAGCGAGGCTTCTTCCCGGAGGCGATCCGCAATCACTTGGTACGGCTCGGGCACGCGTGCGTGACCGATGGTTGGCTCAACGATGTCCAGATGATTCAAGAATTCGATCTCACTCGTCTCGGGCGTGCCGCGGCGAAGTTCGACGAGACGCAACTGCTGCATTGGCAGAAAGAAGCGGTTGCGCGGTTGCCGGCGGAGCGTATTCACGCATGGCTTGCCGAGTACCTGCCGGCGGACATGGACGCCAAGACTCGTCATGAGTTCGTCGAAGCCATCCGCCACAACGTGTTGTTTCCGAGCGAAGTGCAGCAGTGGGTGGATGTCGTGTACGGGCCCACGTTGCGACACGATGAGGCCGCGCTCGCATCGATTCGGACGGCGGGTGAGCCATTCTTCATCGCCGCGCTCGAAGTGTTCGCGCCCGGTGGCGACTTCAAGCAGCTCGTAAAGGCGCTTGGCGAACGCAAGGGACGCAAGGGGCCGTCGCTGTGGATGCCCATCCGTGCCGCACTCACTGGCGTCACACATGGGCCGGAACTCGGGCCGATCGTTGGTCTACTCGGTCACGATAAAGTCATGCAGCGCCTGACGAGCGCGCGAATGTTGGTCAACACCTGATGCAGATTTTCAACTCATTGACGGGGCGCAAGGAGGAGCTGCAACCGTTGTCGCCGGGCGTCGTGCGCATGTATCTGTGCGGCGATACGGTCTACGACTACTGCCATATCGGGCATGCGCGCTCGAAAGTGGCATTTGATGTCGTGCGCCGCTATCTCATGTATCGAGGGTACGAGGTCGTCTTCGTGCGGAATATCACCGATATCGACGACAAGATCATCGACCGCGCCCGCCAGAACGGTGAGGCGTTCAATGCACTCACCGCGCGGTTCACGCAGTTCATGCATGAAGATTACGCGCGCATCGACGTGCTGCCGCCGACTCATGAGCCGCGCGCGACGGCGTACATCGAGGACATCATCCGCATCACGCAGACGCTCATCGAGCGGGGTCATGCCTACGTCGCGGCCGACAGGGATGTCATGTATTCGGTCGCATCCTTCGAGCCGTACGGCAAGCTGTCGGGCAAACGGCTCAGCGATTTACGTGCAGGAGCACGCGTCGAAGTCGATCACGCGAAACGCGATCCGCTGGACTTCGTGCTGTGGAAGCGTGCCAAGCCTGGCGAACCCTTCTGGCCTTCGCCGTGGGGCGATGGACGTCCGGGGTGGCACATCGAATGCTCCGCGATGTCGCTCGCTTTGCTGGGCGAGGAATTCGACATTCACGCCGGCGGCATGGATCTCAAGTTTCCGCACCATGAAAACGAGATTGCGCAGTCGTGTGCCGCGACGGGCAAGGGTTTTGCCCGGATCTGGATGCACAACGGCTTCGTCAATGTCGACGACGAAAAGATGTCCAAATCGTTGGGCAACTTCTTCACGATTCGCGACATCCTCGATTCGGGCCGTGTGCGCGATCCGGAAGTGCTACGCTATTTCCTGATGGCTAGCCACTATCGCGGACCGATCAATTTTTCCGACGTGCACATCGATCAGGCGGATGCGGCGCTGACGCGGCTCTACAACGCGTTGCGCGAGGTGAAGCCTGCTGAACAGGTGGAAAAGGGCGAAGCCTCTGCCTCTTTCGAGCGCGCGATGGATGATGACTTCAATACGCCCGAGGCCCTGGCCGCGCTGCAG
>CBJNAT010000771.1:0-2094 GCA_966434585.1 uncultured Gammaproteobacteria bacterium
CTTCGATGTGTTTGCGTGCCGCCGCACGCTCCACGAAACCCGCGACGCGCTTGCGCTGCTCGGCGCTGATGAGGGGTCCCATCTCGACGCCATCCTCTTCCTGGGTGCCGACTTTGATGGAGCTGGCAGCACGGGTGAGATCGGCAACGAGCTTGTCGTAGATCTTCGGGCCCGCGTAGATGCGGCAGGCCGCCGTGCAATCCTGTCCCGCGTTGTAGAAGCCGAAGGTGCGCACGCCCCCGACGACGGCTTCGAGATCGGCATCGTCGAACACGATCACGGGTGCTTTGCCGCCCAGTTCGAGATGCGTGCGCTTCGAGCCCTTCGCCGCGGCCTGCAGGATCTTCTCGCCCGTTGCGACAGCGCCAGTCACGGAGATCATGGCGACCTTCGGTTGCGAGATGAGCGGTGCACCGACGGTGTTGCCACGTCCGCAGACGACGTTCACGACGCCAGGAGGAAAGAGCTCCGCCAGTACCGTTGCGAGCTTCAGTGTCGTGAGCGGGGTCTGTTCGGAGGGTTTGATGACGACCGTGTTCCCGGCAGCGAGTGCCGGTGCGAGCTTCCACGCAGCCATCATCAGCGGATAGTTCCATGGCGCGATGGAGGCCACGACACCGATGGGATCGCGGCGGATCATGCTGGTGAAGCCGGGCAGATACTCCGCAGCGAGCGCGCCTTGTTGGGTACGTGCCGCGCCCGCGAAGAAGCGAAACACATCCGCAATCGCCGGAATCTCATCGTTCGTCACGGCGGCGAGCGGCTTGCCGCAGTTCATGGATTCCAGTTTCGCGAACGCGTTGCCGTCGGCTTCGATGTGCTCTGCGAGCTTCAGCAAGAGCGCTGCACGATCCTTTGGTGCTGTAGCCGACCAGGCATCAAAGGCCTGATGCGCCGCGTCGACCGCGCTCTGGATCTGCGCCTCGGACGCCTCCGCAACCGTCGCGATCACCTTGCCTGACGCGGGATCGAACACTTCCTCTTTCGAGCCTTTGCCGGCGACGAACTTGCCGTCGATGAGAAGTTTCGTGTCCATGCCTGCCTCAGTTCCGCTCCTCGAGCGGTTTCGTTAAGCGATACGCCAACAAGATGGGGATGAGCGTGACCAGGATGACCATCACAGCAACGACGTTGGTGATCGGTCGCTCGCGCGGTCGGAACAGCTCGTTGAAGAACCAGATCGGCAGCGTGCGCTCATGCCCGGCCGTGAACAGCGTGACGATGATCTCATCGAATGAGAGCGCGAAGGCGAGCATGCCGCCGGCCAGTAACGCACTTGCGGACTGCGGCAGCAATACGTGACGGAACGTTTGCCAACCATCGGCGCCCAAATCCATCGACGCTTCGATCCAGCTTTGTGGCAGCCGGCGCAGACGCGCGATTACATTGTTGTAGACGATCACGATACAGAACGTGGTGTGGCCGGCCACGATGGTCCAGAAGCCCGGATCCAGCCGCGCCGTCTTGATGGCGGCGAGCAGTGCGATGCCCGTCACGATGCCTGGCAATGCGAGCGGCAGAACGAGCAACACGGTGAGGGCTTCCTTGCCGAAGAAGCGAGCACGCGCCATCGCCAGTGCCGTCAGCGAGCCGAGTAGCAGTGCAAACAAGGTCGCGAGTGCGGCGACTCGCAGCGACAGCAGCAGTGCGGACCAGATATCGCTGCGGGCAAACGCCGCTTCGAACCAGTGCACCGTCAATCCAGGCGGTGGAAATTCGTACGTGCGATCGGCTGTCGTGAACGCATACAGAAGGATGACCAGCACCGGCACGTGCATGAATGCAAGCCCAGCGTACGCAGCCCAGCGAGTGAAGCGCGACGGTCGATTCCAGTCGGCACGCTTACGAGCCGGGTATGCAACGCGAACCACTAGCTGCTCCCCCTCACAACGCATCGAACGCTCCTGCGCGGCGTGCGAGCGCGAGATAGATCATGATCAATACGATGGGCACCACGGAGAAAGCCGCGGCGAGCGGAATGTTGCCGGCCGTGCCTTGCTGTTGATACACCATCATGCCGATGAAGTAGCCAGGCGCGCCAACGACGCTCGGGATGATGTAGTCGCCGAGGGTGAGCGAGAACGTGAAGATCGA
>CBJNAT010000772.1:0-2092 GCA_966434585.1 uncultured Gammaproteobacteria bacterium
ATCCCACGCAGGGCACGACGGAAATGACGGTGCCGCTCTACATCGATGGAGTTTTCCTTGGGCGCGGTCAAGGCCTGGGCCTCGAATTGGTCGAGCCCGAGCGCATTGAAATCTTGCGCGGACCGCAAGGACAGCTGTTCGGACGCAATGCCGAAGGCGGCGTCGTGCAGTTCGTGTCTCGCAAACCCAGCGGTGAGTTCGGCCTCAAGGGCAGTGCGTCGTACGGCAACTACGATGATCAACGTTACCGCGTGTCAGTGGACCTACCGGCAGTGGGTGGCTTGAGCAGCCAGTTCAGCGGCGTGATCGCCAAGCACGATGCGTATACGGACAACGTGCAGCAGGGCACTTATGCCGATCAAGCCGATTACGGCTTTCTCGATGCATACGGCGTGCGGGGCGCCCTTCGTTGGCAGAACGAAGGTTTCACGGCGGACTACAGCTACGATTACAGCGATACCGAAGATTCGCAGCCGTATCTGACGTGGATGGACGTCGATACAGTGAGACCGCCCGTCGCGCCCACACCAGCGCGCACGGATTATCCGGGTAAAACGATCGGGCCTGCTTTCAACACGCCGTTCGTTACGAAAGCCTCGGGTCATGCCCTTACCCTCGCCTATCAAATGGACAACGGCATTACGCTGAAATCCATCACTTCGTATCGCAAGGCGAGTCGCCACGGCGGCAGCAACCTCGCCTATCCGTTGCCCGCCGGCGCGAGCTCGACCGGGTTCGTGTTTCCGTATGCGCAGGAAGATCTGGATCAGGATCAGACGAGCCAGGAGCTGCAGTTCATCGGCAGCTGGAGTCAGTTCGACCTGACCGCAGGCGCCATGTACTACACGGAAGACGTCACGGATCGCCGCAGAAGCATTATCAGCGGACAGGGACTAACGCCTCCGGCACTCGGCATTCAGCCGCCTGGGCTCGGGTTCTGCATTAATCGGGATCCGTGCCTCACCGGCGACACGATCCAAGGCGCCGAGTCGGATTCGTATGGTGTCTATGCGCAGGGCACGTATCGTCCCGCGGCCGCACCGAAGCTGGAGCTGACGGTCGGCCTGCGCTACACGGATGACAAGAAGGACGCCGAACGTACGCGCAACTTCTTCCCGCTACCGGTACCCCAGAAAGCCAAATTCGATGCCTCGCGTGTCGATCCAGCAGCCACGATCAAGTACAGCTGGACCGACAACTTCAGCACGTACCTGCGCTATGCAACCGGTTATCGCGCTGGCGGCGCGAACGTGCGCTCATCGACGTTCACCAGCTTCGATGAAGAGGAGAACATCGCCTGGGAGCTCGGCATGAAATCGCTGCTGGCGAATAATCGCGTGGCCCTGAACGTCGCGTTGTTCCACAGCACCATCAAGGACGAGCAGCTCAACATTCAGGAACAGCCCGTTGCCAATCCATCGCTCACCAACACGGTGAATTCGGATCGAGACAAGAAAGTGAAAGGCGCGGAAGTCGAGCTGTCGTGGCGAGCGCTCGAGAGCTTGACCCTCGGACTGAACTTCGCCTACATGGACGCGAGGAAGACCCGCGATCTGGAGAATCCGTTTACGGCGGTCGTCGGCGATACGACGCGCTTCTGGACAGTGCAGGTGCCCGAAACGTCCGGCTCGGTGTTCCTCGACTACGAGTACGCGGCCCTGCCCGTCGGCAACCTCGCCTTCCACACCGACTACTCGTATGCCGATGATTACTGGACGACACCGGGCGCGATCTTGACTGCCTCGCTGCTGCCGACGTACCAACGTCCGACAGCGGACGTATCGCAGCTGGCTGCACGTCTGTCGTGGCGTGACATCCCCATGGGCGACGCCAGCGTGGAAGTGGCACTGTGGGGCAAGAACCTCACCGATGACAGCTCGATCATCTACGGCTTCGATGGTTGTGCGTTCGGCGGCGGTGCCTGCGCGTATCGTGCGACGCCGCACACGTACGGCGTGGAGGTTCGCCTCAACTACAAGTGATCCGGGAGGCACTCTGATCAACTCTCGCCAAGCTCGCCAAGAAAGCGAGCGAGCAAGTCATAGAAGACTTGGCGGTCTTTGCGTCTTGGCGAGAGACACTGCTTCTGAGC
>CBJNAT010000773.1:0-2078 GCA_966434585.1 uncultured Gammaproteobacteria bacterium
AGCACCGTGCCGAAGAGTTCTCGCCCGACGCGATCGACGGCATGCGGCTCGTGATCGCCGCGACGGACAGCGAAGCGGTGAATGCGTGGGTCGCGCGGTTCGCCGACAGCCGCCACATCCCTGTGAACGTCGTCGACGACCGCAAGTTGTCGCGCTTCATCATGCCCGCCATCGTGGATCGCTCGCCTGTGATCGTCGCAGTGGGCAGCAGTGGCGATGCACCCGTGCTCACGCGCCGCTTGCGGGAGAAGATCGAAACACTCTTGCCCGAACGCTTGGGGCGTCTCGCTGCGGTGGCCGGTCGGCTGCGCGATTTCGTGAAGTCGCGAATCGAAGATGCCGCCGCGCGCCGCAAGTTCTGGGCGCGCTTCTTCGATGGTCCGCTCGCAGCCGATGTGCTGACGGGCCGGGGCGATGTGAGCGAAGCACAGTTGGAGAAAGAACTGCCTGCGTTGCTTGCACAGATCAACACATCCGCCACAGGCCAGGGCGAAGTGGCACTCGTGGGTGCGGGTCCTGGCGACCCCGGTTTGCTGACGCTGCGTGGGCTACGAGCACTGCAGAACGCCGATGTGGTTCTCTACGACCGCTTGGTTTCGAACGAAGTGCTCGATCTCGCCCGCCGCGATGCCGAGCGCGTCTACGTCGGCAAAGCGGTAGGCAATGCACATGTCTCGCAGGACGAGATCAACGCCTTACTCGTCAAATACGCTCGCGAAGGCAAGCGCGTTTGCCGGTTGAAGGGCGGCGATCCATTCATCTTTGGTCGTGGCGGCGAAGAGCTCGAAGCGCTCGCTGCCGCCGGCATTCGCTTCGAGGTCGTGCCCGGCATCACCGCCGCTGCAGGTTGTGCTGCTTATGCCGGCATCCCGCTGACTCATCGCGATTACGCCCAGGCGCTCACGCTGGTGACTGGGCATTGCAAAGGCGAGGCGGACAAATTGGATTGGCAACTGCTCGCGCGCCCCGGTCACACCGCCGTGTTCTACATGGGCCTGTCACATCTGCCGAGCATCCTGCAGCAGTTGGTTGCCCATGGCGTGCCAGCCGAGCGAGCCGCTGCGCTCGTGGAAGACGGCACGCGTGCTACTCAGCGCGTCATCACAGGCACGTTGGGCGATCTTGCAGCCCGCGCCGAGGCTGAAGGCGTGAAGTCACCGGCCTTGTTAATCGTCGGCGAAGTCACACGACTGCACGAAGTCCTCCACTGGTTCAACAGCACGAGTCCGACACCGGCTATGTTCGCACGCGAATTCGCAGCGCACTTCGCCGCCCACGGCTCTCACCCGAGGCTCTCCGCATGAGCATCCGAAGCAACTTTGCCGATGCGATTGGTAACACGCCGCTCATTCGCCTCGGCCGCGTGAGCGAGGAAACCGGCTGTGAGATTTTCGGCAAGGCCGAGTTCATGAATCCGGGCGGCTCGGTGAAGGATCGCGCTGCACGGGCGATCATCGATGAAGCCGAGCGCGAAGGTCGTTTACGGCCGGGCTTCACCGTCGTCGAAGGCACAGCGGGTAACACCGGCATCGGTCTTGCGCACGTCTGCAATGCGCGCGGGTATCGCCTGGTGATTGCGATGCCCGACAACCAGGCGCCCGAGAAGTATCAAATGCTCGAGACGCTCGGTGCGGAAGTGCTGCGGATCAAGACCGTGCCGTACTCCGATCCGAATCATTACCAGAAGGTTGCGATGCGGTTGGCGGACGAGTTGCCGAATGCCATTTGGGCGAATCAGTTCGACAATGTCGCGAATCGTCTCGCACACGAGCAGACGACGGGCCCCGAAATCTGGGAGCAGACCCGCGGTCGCATCGACGCATTCGTTGCATCGACCGGTACGGGTGGCACGCTGGGCGGCATCTCGCGTTACTTGAAGAGCCAGGACCCGACTGTCCATGTGGCCCTTGCCGACCCCCAAGGCAGCTCTCTGTATCACTGGCTGCGACATGGCGAGTTGAAGGCCACGGGCAACGGTTCGATCACGGAAGGTATCGGCATCGGCCGCGTGACGAAGAATCTCGAAGGCTCCCCGCTCGACGATGCGCTCCACGTTACCGACATCGAGTGCGTGAGCA
>CBJNAT010000774.1:0-2075 GCA_966434585.1 uncultured Gammaproteobacteria bacterium
TTCCGGAGGGGAAGACGGGCTCAGGGATTGGTCATGGAAAGATACAAGGGGACGCACTCGATGAATGAATTTCGCTTTCTCTTCACCTCTCCCAGTTTCGGGCGCAGCTCCTGCGCATCCGTGCGCCCGCTGCATTGGGGCGTCCTGCCCGACAGAGGTCGACGCGCACGCGTTGGGTGTGGGCAGCTGCGAAGCGGCTATTCCCAACGAACCACCACCCCAGCGCAACCAACAATAACGCGACGCCAATCATCACCTGCAGCCCCGCCGATGTCGCTGTCTTTGGATACGCAGGCACATCCCACGCCAGTCCATTCGGCTTCGTATTCGGCACGCGGCTCGAGTGCAGCGGATCTTCAGGTGCGCGGGCGGGTGTGCGATCGACAGCGATGAGACTCGTGTAATTCGAGACCACTCGATACTGCAGCGCCAGCGGCAGCACCTGCGCGCGAAGCTCTGTATCAGACACACCGCTCGCGCGCTGGTCCATCAGATCGGCAATGCGATTGCGCGCCCAGAGTGTCGCGATGCCGGCACGCTGTTGAGTCGAATCGAGCGCGATGTGTCGAGTCCACATAGACCGCGTCTTGCCGCTGATCGTGAGCACGCCCTGCGCTTCATCCGGCACTCTCGCGGCGATCACGATCGGCTCGCCCGCGTAGAGATCCGTCAGCTCCGGCGCGTATTCAGGCTCGACGCCATTCGGCCACTGCAGACTGATGTTCGTCAGCACGGGCTTCGTCAACTTCTCCAGCAACTCGCTCATGCGACGGTCGACTTCATCCGTCGAGCCAATGTAAGTGAACGTGCCGCGTCCCCTGCGCGCCGCAATGCGCATGAAGTAAGCATTGGGCGCAGAACCGATGCCGACCGTGAACAGACGCGCACCGCCGAGCCGCTCGCGGATCATCTGCATCAGTTGATCCTCGTTGCCGACCGCACCATCAGTGATGAAAACCACCTGACGGAGGTACTCACGATCGATCGGCATCGAGAGCGCCGCGAGCAGCGCCGGATACATCTCAGTGCCGCCATCGGCATCCAAGCTGCGAACGAAACGGCGGGCTGTATCGAGTTGCTGCGGCGTCGCCTGGACCGGTTGCGAGAAGAGCGCGCGATAGTCCGAGTTGAATTCGATGATGGTGAAGCGGTCACGGAGCGCGAGTGTGTCGAGGCCCTTCAGTAACGCGGCCCGCGCCTGTTCGATGGACGTGCCGCTCATCGAGCCGGAAGTGTCGATGATGAAGATCACCTCGCGCGGTGTCGTGACCGGCGATTCGTCCTGCGGCGGCATCAGCATGAGCAGCACATGATGACCAGCGTCCGTCGACTCCTGATACGCCGCGACGGCAGGCTGGCTGCGCACCGCGGGTGTCCAGGCAAGGATGAAGTCGCGATCGGGTGCGACGCGTGCGTCTTGCAAGCGAATCCTCGCGCGTGCGCCGTCCTGCGCCACGTAAATCGAGTGATAGCGACTCTCGATGTTCTGCAGCGTGGCGCCCGCATCGAGGTCGATGTCGAACGTGACGCTCTGACGATCCGGGTCGGGTTGTACCAGCATGGGATGCAGATCGCCGAGCGAGGAGGTGTCGTCGTTACTGACTGCGCTCGTGGCGGCGGCTGTCGGTGTTTCAAGCGTGAGCGGTCGATCGGGCCCGATGCCGGGGATGTAGCGCGGCGTGATCGTCAGCGGAAAACGCACGCTGTAGCGTCCCGCGTTCTGCTCGGTGATCTGCAGATAGCCGATGCGCACCACGATCGTCTCGCCGGGACCGATGTTCGCGACGGCCGTGCGAAAGAGATTCGAGCGCTGCTGATGCACGACGCTGGCACGTTGCCCATTCGCCCGAGCTTGCTCGTACAGCCGCTGCGCTTCGACCTTCTCGCGAATCTCCCCTTCGATGATCCGCTCACCGATCTGCATGTGCAGACGATCGACGGCGGCATTCTCCGGCGCCGATCCCAGCTTGGATCGCCCTTCGGGTTCGGCGTCGAGTGTGTCAAGAGTCATGGCATATCTGCGGCGTTCGCGACGCGTGACGTCGGAGACCTACCGACACACGAGGATTTGCACG
>CBJNAT010000775.1:0-2074 GCA_966434585.1 uncultured Gammaproteobacteria bacterium
CGTCGCCCATGTACCACACGAGCGGCTCACCGGCTTTCACGGGGCCCAACCAAGCGCCTTCGTGAGCGAAGCGGCCCAGCGCGGTGCGCTTCTTCGGCATCGAGTCCGGCGCAAACGGATCGATCTCGACATTCCAACCGTAGGTATTCGCGACGTTGCGGTAGTCATCACTGCCATCGACCGAGCTGCCGAGCTTCATTGCATTCCAGCGGCCATACAGATCCTCGCTGGTATCCGGCGTCACAGTGGCCCACAGCTCGCGGCCATTGCCGGCTACGCCATACCGCGTGAACGATGTCAGCTCTTTGGCAGAGCGATTCGGATTGTCGGTAGCAGCGACGCGGCGGAAGTAGCCGGCCCAGTTTTCTTCGCACGTGAGATACGTACCCCACGGCGTCGTGCCGTGTGCGCAGTTGTTGACCGTGCCACGCGTTTTCGTGCCGTCGGGTGAGTACTTCGTCACCATGTACGTCGTGCCTCCAGCGGGGCCCGACAGGCTCATCGGCGTCAACGTATGAACGCGACGATTGAGCTTCGAGTGCTGCACGTACTTCCATTCGATACCCCGCTTACCGCGGCCTTGCTTCACGACTTCGACCACGCTTACGCCGTGCACGTAGAACTCGCGCAGCACTTCCTCGGGCACGGTGCGGACACCGCTGACGATGGTCTGACCCGTCGGATGCAGGAAGCCCGGTGTAATGGCTTCATGGTTCATGCACAGTAGACCGTGATCGGACGAGTGCGGGTGATGTTTGCCGTTCGGCCCCACACCGAAGTACTGAATGGCGTCGTGATGATCGCCCGCACGATGCGCAAAACTGGCTGCGGCGTCAGTGCCATCGTTAGCGTAGGGCGAGACACCCGGCGCAATCGGATCACCTAATGCGTAGAGAACGTCGCAGTCGTATCCGGTGGGCACTGTCACGACATCATCGAGACTTTTGGCAACCGGCGTGAAACCGAGCCGTGGCGCGCGAGAGTTGAAGTAGCCGTTGGCGCCCGGGCTTGGATGCGCTGCAGCCGGCGTGCTCTTCATGCTGAGCATCGTCATCGCGACCGCACCGGCCGCGCCGCCCAGTACTTGTCGGCGTGACAGACGCGCTTCAATCATGGTTTCGAACGTGGGATTTGCAGACACATTGGTGTCTGCGTCTTGCTCTTCGATGCGAGCGACGGTCTCGTTCATGGCTGCCCTCTGATGTTGTTCTCGGGGCAGCAGGAAGCGCCCCGGATGGGGCAGAACCCTAGTCAGTGCTGGTTACGATGATGTGACGCTCGATCGAGTCAGGAAGGGGTGCATCGTTCGGACCCTCACCCTGTCCCTCTCCCGCAACCGGGAGAGGGGACGCACATGCTAGCTGCGGAAGACTACAACCCCATGCACACGTATTTGATTTCGAGGTAATCCTCGATGCCGTACTTCGAGCCTTCGCGGCCGAGGCCCGATGCCTTCACACCGCCGAAGGGTGCGACTTCTGTCGAGATGAGGCCTGTGTTGACGCCGACGATGCCGGCTTCGATCGCCTCAGCCACGCGCCAGATACGGCCGATATCGCGCGCATAGAAATACGCAGCGAGACCGAACGGTGTGTCGTTGGCTTGTGCGATGACGTCGGCTTCGTCACGGAACTTGAACACGGGCGCGAGAGGACCGAAGGTTTCTTCCTTGCTCACGACCATGTCCTTCGTGACATCCGCGAGCACAGTCGGCGCGAAGAAGCGCCCGCCGCGTGCGTCCGCTTTGCCGCCCGTCACAACGCGCGCTCCCTTCGTGGTCGCATCGCTGATGTGCTCGCGGACCTTCTCCACGGCCTTCTCATCGATCAGCGGACCGATCTCGGTGCCTTTCTCGAGCCCTGGACCGATTTTCAACGCCTGCGCAGCAGCGGCCAGCTTTTCGAGGAATGCCTCGTAGATACCGGCTTGCGCATAGATGCGGTTCGCGCACACGCACGTCTGGCCGGCATTACGAAACTTCGACTGCATGGCGCCGACCACCGCCGCATCGAGATCCGCATCGTCGAACACGATGAACGGTGCGTTGCCGCCGAGTTCCAGACTGAGTTTCTTG
>CBJNAT010000776.1:0-2073 GCA_966434585.1 uncultured Gammaproteobacteria bacterium
TCAAGTCGGACTACGCGGGCGAACACTTCTGCTACACCGCGTTCGCGGCCGAATCCGATCAGGGTTAGGTGCAGGATGAGCTTCAGGGCGACGGCACATCTGGGCTGTATCGGCTATCGCGCCGACCGCTCATCGTGAACTCCGACAAGGTACGGATCGAAACGCGCGATCGCATCCGCACGGAAGTGGTGGTCGAGAGCCGCACGTTGACGCGCCATCTCGACTACAGCATCGACTATCTGAACGGCACGCTCTTCTTCAAACAGCCGGTACCGAGCCGCGACCAGAACTTCAATCCCGTCTTCATCATCGCGGACTACGAAGTGTTGACGGGCGGCGAACGCGAGCTGACCGCGGGCGGCCGGACGGCCCTGAAGCTCGCAAACGACGCGATCGAAGTGGGTGCGAGCTACATCAACCAAGGCGCCACGATTGGCGATACGCAAGTGATGGGCACGGATCTGCGCTGGCGCATCGCACCGGCCACCGAGCTGCGTGCCGAATTGGCTCGAAGCGAATCGGATGATCCTGCACAGGCCAACCAGGCTGATGCGTATCTCACCGAGCTTACGCACATCACCGAGCGACTCGACGCCCGCGTGTACCTGCGCGAGCAGCAGACGGGGTTCGGTGTGGGGCAACAGCTCTCGACCGAAACGGGCACCCGCAAGGTGGGCGCGGATGCCATTTACAAGATTGCACAAAAGTGGGTGGTACGCAGCGAAGCATTCCAGCAGGACATGCTCGCGACCGATGCGCAGCGTGAGCTCGTGAGCACGGAGCTGCGACGTGAGAGCGACGACTACACGCTCGGTGCGGGTGCACGTCATGTTGCCGATTCGGGGCTGACGGGCGGCACCGCGAAATCCCAACAAGCCTTCGTCAATGGCACCGTGGATCTGTTCAACGATCGAATCACGCTGAAGGCAGCGCAGGACTTCGCGATCGCGAGCGGCGATGCAAGCAGCGACTTCCCAGCGCGCAGTGTGGTCGGCGCGGAGTATCACTGGAGCGCGGCGACGACGCTGTTCACGGAATACGAGCACGCGAAAGGCCGTGACTTCACGGTGGATATGACGCGCGTGGGTGTGCGCACGGTGCCTTGGGAACGGGCGCAGCTGTCGAGCAGCTTGAATACCGAAGCCTCGGAATACGGTCCACGCACGTTCGCGCAACTCGGCTTGATTCAGGGGTGGCAGATCAACGAGCGCTGGCAGATGGACTTTGGCGTCGATCAGAGCCGCACGGTCCGCGGCGACTCCTTTCAGCAGTTCAACACGAACGCGCCGCTTGCATCGGGCTCGTCACACGGAGATTTCGTCGCCACCTTCGCGGGCGCGACGTATCGCTCCGAGACCTGGACCGCCACTTCACGACTCGAGCGCCGCACGGCCGATGAAGAAGATCGCTGGGTCTACGCAGGCGGGCTGTATCGCGAGGCCATCGATGGGCACGCGTTTTCGCTCGCCACCCAATTGTTCGAAAGCCTGCAGGACGAAGGCGGCGACACGCTGGGTGCCGAGGCAAATCTGTCGTGGGCTTACCGACCCGTCGCGAGTCGCTGGATCGTCTTGGACCGTCTCGACCTCAAGCACGAATCGCGCGATGACCTTTTGGGCCGCTATGAGTCCGCCCGCGTCGTGAACAACCTGAATGCGAACTGGCAGCTCGACCGCGCACTGCAGCTCGGTCTGCAATACGGTGCGCGTTACGTTCGCAGCACGTTCGATGGCGAGCGCTACAGGGGTTTGTCGGATCTCTATGGGATGGACGTACGTCGCGACCTAACTGCCGCTTTCGACATCGGCCTGCACGGCACGCTGCTCAACTCGTGGAATGCGAACGTCAGCAACTACGCTGTCGGCGTGGACCTTGGATGGACGGTTGCCAGGAATGTGTGGATTTCCCTCGGCTACAACGTGCAGGGCTTCCGCGATCAGGATTTCGAGGCGAGCCGTTACACCGCGCAAGGTCCGTATTTCAAATTCCGCATGAAGGCGGATCAAGACACGTTCAAGGATTTGGGGTTGGAGCGGTTGAGGCCGGAGAAGAACTGAGGCGTGAGACATGAGA
>CBJNAT010000777.1:0-2070 GCA_966434585.1 uncultured Gammaproteobacteria bacterium
GGTCGGACCGGATGGCCGCTTCGGTTTGTGGCTCGGCGATCGCAAGGTCGAAAATGCGGAAGCGAATCCTGAAGGGTTGGTGCCGCCGCCTGGCAAGTTGAAGGAATGGCTGCGTGCGATGAAGGAGGGCAAGTCGAATGTCGAGGGGTGGGTGAAGCCCTCGCCCGAAATCTACGACCGCGATGCACGCCTGGCGAAGCTGGATGCATTCGGTGTCGATGGCGCCATCGTCTATCCGGGGGAGTTCATCGCGACCGTCGGCTACTACGAGCAGAGCGCGGCGGGCAACGCGGTGCTGAGCGCGTACAACCGTTATCTCGCCGAGCGTTGGGGCTACAGCGTGAAGGATCGCTTGTACACGACGCCCGTGGTGAGCTTGTGGGATCTGGAAACGTCGGTAAAGGAAGTCGAGAAGGTGATCAAGGAAGGCGCCCGAGTGGTCGTCATGCCCATGGGTCCCGCGCACAACAAGTCGCCAGCAGACAAGTTCTTCGATCCGATCTGGGCACGGCTCAACGAGGCCGGTGTGATCGTGGCCTACCACGTGTCCGAAGCGACATTTATGCATCCCCTGATTCACGCGTTCGGAGAGAAGGAGTTGCAGTCGCGGCGGACGGGGCAAACCGCGTGGCAGTGGATGTTCTGCTACAGCGAAATCCCAGTGCAGATGACGCTTGCCAATCTCGTCTTTAACAATCTGTTCGGACGCTTCCCGAACCTGCGCGTGATTAGCGCTGAGAACGGCGCAAACTGGCTCCCGTCCTTTCTAGAGAAGATGGACAAGATGCGCGGCATGGCGAAGAACGGTTATTGGCCGAACGGCCAGCTTCCGGAACGCCCCAGCAAGATTTTCCGCCGGCACTGTTACGTGGTCGCCTATCCCGAGGACGACGTGAAGGGCATCGTCGAGAAGATCGGCGGCGCCGAGAACATTCTGATGGGTTCGGATTTCCCGCACGCGGAAGGCGTGCCGGAACCGCGCGATTTCTACAAGGAAGCGCTCACCGCAATGCCGCCCGATCAGGTGCGGGGCATCATGCATGACAATGGCCGCAGGTTGCTGCCCGCGCATTGACCCACGCATGAATATGTCGCCGCGCGAATGACGCAGCGTTTTCACGCGGTGGAGTATCGACGGCGTGACGAGATCGCCATCGTCACGATGAACAATCCGCCGGTGAACGGCTTGAGTCACGGTGTTCGAATGGGGCTGGTCGCTGCGTTCGAGCACGCCATTGCCGACGCGCAAGTGGGTGCGATCGTGCTCGCCGGCACAGGCAAAGCGTTCTCGGCCGGTGGCGACATCCGCGAGCTCGGCTCCCCTGCAGCGAGTGCCGCCCCAGCGCTGTCGCTGCACGTGCATCCCGTCATCGAACACTGTCCGAAGCCGACCGTCGCAGCGCTGCACGGCATCGCCATGGGTGGCGGGCTCGAGACTGCACTCGTCTGTCATGGCCGAGTCGCGGCCGCCGACACGCGGATCGCGTTGCCCGAGATCAAGCTGGGCCTCATACCACTCTCAGGTACTCAGCGGCTGCCGCGTGTGTTGGGGCTGCAAGCTGCGATGGACTTCATTCTCGAAGCGAAGACCATGCTCGCGCGGGATTTTGCTCCACACACACTGTTCGATACGGTGCTCGATGCTGAGCCGCAGGTCATTGTGGAACATGCGATCGACCTCGCACGTGCAATGCGTGGTAAGCCACTGCCATTGCTTCGAGATCGGTCCATTGGGTGTGATGACGCAGTGGACGTCCTAAACCGTGCACGTGATCGAGCAGCGGCCATCAGTCATGCGGCGGTTGCAGCGGTCGACGCCATCGCAGGCGCGGTTGAAGCTGTGGACTTCGAAGCGGGCATGCGCCGAGCGCGCGAGATATTCGATGCCCTCAGCACGTCCGACGAAGTGCGCCGGCAGAGCGAGCGATTCCTCGCCGAGCGCGGCAATCCCACGCCGAGGCCCGCATGACGCAGTTGGCGGGCAAGGTTGCGCTGATCACTGGTTCCACACAGGGACTCGGCGAAGGCATCGCGTTGCGTCTTGCTCAGGCAGGTGCACGCATCGTCGTG
>CBJNAT010000778.1:0-2068 GCA_966434585.1 uncultured Gammaproteobacteria bacterium
CTGGGAGAAGGTGCCGAGGCTTTGAGCCTCCTCGTCCCCACCTGACATGTTCCGACGCTCGGCTGCGCCATCGCGTCGCTCGTTCACCTACTCACCTACCTCCAAATTCTCGCCAGCAGTTCCACTTTGAGGCCCAGTCGCAGCTTAGATTGCGGCGATTGCTCATGTCCTTAGGTTCAGCGCGGCCAGTAGAACATCCCCACTGCCAGGACGGTGAACCACATCAGTGATTGCGCGATCCAACGCCATCGTAGTCGCTTGAGAGAGGCATACAGACTTGCACCGGCAACGGCGGCCAACGTCGCGAACAGCAGACTGCTCCGCAGCAAAGGCACGAACTCCTCCGCCAGCTCCCCATGCTTGCCCTGCAGCAGCACGAAGATGATCAGCACTGAGACGAGCCCGAATGTGATTGCGGCCGCCGAACCGAAAATGATGGCATTGAGTACGCCTAGGGGTTGCATCCGACCGCCTCTGTGGGAAGTGGCTAATACTGAAATTTCAGCACTTGATCCCCGCTGAGAGGGCTTCTAGCCTACCGTGAAGCTGCTGGTCTTGCGGCGATAGCCGCTCCGCCGCTGCAGCCTGTGCCCGAGAGGATGAATGAAAGTGAACCGCACGCCAATGTCGAACCCCTCACCCTCGCGCTCAGGTCGCCCGCGACTCGCATTGCGCTTCAGCATCCCCGCTCTCCTCGCTGTATGCGTGCTGCTCGCCGGAACTACCCGGACACCTGTCGCCGAAGCCGTCGCGTCGGTCGACTCGCACGATCTCGCCCCGACCGAACGACAGCGCAAGGTCAGTAAGCTCGTCAGCAATGTGATCGAGCGGTCGCACTACCGCCAGTCGCCCATCAATGACCAGGTGTCCGATCTCGTCCTCGATCGCTACCTGGAAGCGCTCGACGGCTCAAGGAGTTACTTCCTCGCGAGCGACATCGCCGAATTCGAGAAGCTGCGTTACCAATTCGACGATGCGGTCATGAGCGGTCAGCTCGAACCGGTATTCACGATTTTCAATCGCTTCCAGCAGCGTAACCGCGAGCGCATCGCGTATGCCCTGAAGCTGTTGAAGACCGAACCCGACTTCACCGTGGACGAGACCTTCGAGTTCGATCGCAGCAAGGCTCCTTGGGCCAAGACCGAAGCTGAACTGAACGAGCTCTGGCGCCGTCGCATAAAGAACGATGCGCTGTCACTCCTGCTCACGGACAAGCCGTGGGCAGAAGCAAAGGATTTGCTGGCGAAGCGCTACGAGCGCGTATTGAAGCGCAACGATCAGGTCACGAGCGACGACATCTTCGAGATTTTCATGAACTCGTTCGCGCACGTGTTCGACCCGCACTCCAGCTACTTCTCGCCCCGAAATTCCGAGGAGTATCGGATCCAGATGAGCCTCTCGTACGAAGGCATCGGCGCGTCGCTCCAGCTGGTCGACGACTACGTGACGGTGCAGAACGTACTGCCCGGCGGTCCCGCCGCCATCAGCGGTCAGCTCAACGCGAACGATCGCATCATCGCCGTCGGCGAAGGCAAGACGGGCAAGTCGCAGGACGTGATCGGCTGGCGTCTCGATGATGTGGTGCAGCTCATTCGCGGCAAGGTCGGCACCGTCGTGCGCTTGAACGTGCTACCTGCCGGTGCGGCCCCCGGCTCGCCCGAGAAAGTCATCGAGCTCACGCGTAACAAGGTGACGCTCGAAGCGCAGGCCGCACAAAAGGAAGTGCGGAAGGTGAAGCGCGGCGGCAAGGAGATGACGATCGGCGTCATCAACGTGCCGAGTTTCTATCAGGACTACAACGCAAAAGCCGCGGGCGAGAAGGAGTACCGCAGTACCACGCGAGACGTCCGCCGCCTGATCGAAGAGCTGAAACAGGAACACGCCGACGGTTTGATCATCGATTTACGCGGCAACGGCGGCGGTCACCTCACCGAAGCCACAGCCCTCTCGGGTCTGTTCATTCCGAGCGGCCCAGTTGTGCAGCTGCGCGAAACGGGGGGCCGCGTCGAGGTGCTCGACGATCCCGAGCCGAATGCCGCGTGGACGGGTCCGCTCGTCGTGCTCGTAG
>CBJNAT010000779.1:0-2065 GCA_966434585.1 uncultured Gammaproteobacteria bacterium
ATCGGGCACGAGGCCGACGTTGGCGAATGCTTGTAGAAAAAACGCTGAGCGGCCGGCCACGACGATGTCCGCCGCCAGTGCCAGCATGCAACCCGCACCTGCCGCCGCGCCGTGCACACTCGCGAGGATCGGCAACGGCAGACTGAAGAGTCGCTCGATCAGCGGGTTGTAAAGCTCTTCCAACACCTGCCCGGCGTCGAATTCGCCGGAGCCTGCCGCAGAGGCATTGCTGCTCAGATCGGCGCCGCTGGAAAAACTGCGTCCCAGGCCGCGCAGCAGCAGAACGCGCGCAGCTCCCTCCGTGCGAACCGTGTCGAGCGCAGTGTTGAGCTCGCGCAACAGCGGGCGACTGAGTGCGTTCAATACGGTGGGCCGCGCGAGCGTAAGCGTCGCGATGCCAGCGTGAGTTTCTAGCTGGATGTGTTCGTAGCTCATTGACTGGCAACCCCTCGCGAGGATGCTAACCGTGAACCGTGAGACGGGGCGAGGCGCTTGGCGGGCGGTGCAACTTGCGTATCACCAGCAGACAAGCTGAACCATCTGCCCCTGATACGGTCTCGAATCGCACAATTGATGCACAGACCGCCGTGTACAGCTTCTTTCACAGCTTCCTTCAGTTGCGATGACCAAATCCGTAATCAGCCTCGACGACAAGTACGTCCAACCCAGCGGACGCGTGTTCCTGTCGTCCAATCAGGCGCTCGTGCGATTGCCGCTCGATCAGGCGCGACGCGACCGCGCGGCTGGCCTGGTGACGACTGGGTACATCTCGGGTTATCGCGGTTCTCCGTTGGGTGTCTACGACGCTGCGCTGTGGGGCGCGCAGAAGCTGCTCGATGAGCACGATGTGCGCTTCGAACCCGGATTGAACGAGGAACTCGCTGCGACCGCCATTCGCGGCACTCAGGAACTTACCTGGTTCGGCGCCTCGCGCTTTCAGGGTGTCTTTGGCTTGTGGTACGGCAAGGGGCTGGGCGTCGATCGTGCCTGCGAATCGCTCAAGCTCGGCAATCTCGAAGGCTCTGCGGCATACGGCGGAGTGCTCGCGGTCGCAGGCGACGACCACGGTGGCAAGTCTTCCGCGAGTGCACATCAATCGGAACACACGCTGATCGCGGGTTTTTTGCCGGTGTTGTATCCGGCGACCACGGCCGAGATTCTCGAGTTCGGTCTCTACGGCTGGGCGCTGTCGCGGTACAGCGGGCTCTACGTCGCATTGAAATGCATCACCGACACCCTGGACCTCACCGCTTCGGTCGAGCTGCCCGATGTGCATCGCAGCTTCATGCGGCCTGACTGGCCTCTGCCGGTGGAAGGGTTGAATCTGCGCAAGAATCAACCACCGCTGGTGCAGGAGGAGTGGGTCGTCAACAAGCGGCTGCCTGCGACGGAGGCATTCGTTCGTGCCAATCCGCTGGACCGCGTTGCCATCGATGCACCTCATCGCACACTCGGCATCGTCGCCGCGGGCAAGGCCTATTTAGACGTGTGTCAGGCACTCGTCGATCTGGGACTCGATGAAGCCAAGTGCGCGACGCTCGGCATTCGTCTGTACAAGCCTGGGATGATCTGGCCGCTCGAGCGCGAGGGTGCAATGGCATTCGCGCAAGGACACCGTGCGCTGCTCGTCATCGAGGAGAAGCGTCCAGTCCTCGAGGATCAGTTTGCACGCATTCTCTATAGCGTGGCCGCCGATCGCCGACCCGACATCTTGGGTAAGCGCGATCTCAACGGCCAGACACTCTTGCCGTCGGTTGGAGAGCTCAACGCGGCGCTCGTGCGCAGTGCGATTGCCACGGCACTGCGCCAGATCAACGTGCAGGACGCAGAAGTCCAACGACGCTTCGATGCTTTTCGAGATCTCGAGACGCGTGCGGCCACTCTCAATACTCGCCGTTATCGGCCGGCGTTCTACTGCTCCGGTTGTCCGCACAACACGAGCACGAAGATTCCGGAGGGCAGCACTGCAATCAGTGCCGTCGGGTGTCACGGCCGTGCGGCCTATGTGATGCCGTAGCGCCGCACGATGCAGCCGATGCCGATGGGCGGCGACGGCATGCCATGG
>CBJNAT010000780.1:0-2061 GCA_966434585.1 uncultured Gammaproteobacteria bacterium
CTCCGGCGGCGGGCACATCCTAAGTGCCTGGGTGGCACTCGATACGGTGTGTTTCATGCCTTCGGGGTCGTGCGCGCGTGATGGAAAACTAGCCACCCTCCTCAAATAGTAGTTTCTCCGCGGCTCGCAAGGTGCGGCGGATCATCGCGACCTGTTTCGAGCGGCAGTGGAAGCGCTCGACGCAGAAGCCATCCGCATGCGCTTTTTCATAACCGAAGCTTTACCGAAAACAGACGGTACGCGGACTACTTCGTACGTGCCCATCGCCAGACTTCGCGCCGTCAAGAGCAGTGCCAGCGAGTACTGCTTGGTATCACGCGCGAACGTACGAAGGAGTTACAACATGAATACCCGTGAATCGATCGAGGGGACCCGCCTGCAGCACGCTCCCTGCGGAGCTCACCGCAAGGCGCTGGCGATTGGATTGCTAAGCTTGGCGATGACCGCTTGCGGCGGCGGTTCGGACTCTGATGGTCAGGCCAGCTCATCGTCGAGTGCCGGTTCTAGCTCGAGCGGCGGCACCGGCGGCACGAGCGACGGTTCAAACGGTTCGAGCAGTGTCACGCTCAAGCCGGTCGTCTATAGCGCGGACCAGGACGTCTACGAGACGTATGAGCTGTACACGAGTAACCCGAATGCGCCGGGTGCTTCGATCAAGCTCAATCCGGCACTCGTCGCCGGTGGCGATGTCGATGAGTTCCTGGTGAGCCCGACGGGCGACAAAGTGCTCTACACGGCGGATCAGGATATTTACGGCCGCTACGAGCTGTACATGGTGAACCTCGCCCAACCGGGAGTTGCGACCAAAGTGAGCGCGCCCCTCTCACCGAATCGCGATGTACGCGACTTCATCATCAGTTCCGACGGCACCAAAGTGGCCTACCGCGCCGACTCCGACGTGGATGACGTGTGGGAGTTGTTCATCGTGGATCTCGCGCAGCCGGGCGCGGTCACGAAGCTGAATGGGACGCTCGCCGCCGGCGGCTATGTGCGGGGCGGCTACCTGTTCGACCCGAGTGGCACGAAGGTGGCCTATCGCGCCGATCAGGCTGTCTTCGACACTGTGGAGCTGCATCTCGTCAACGTGGCGTCGCCCGGCGCATCACAGCAAGTCAATCCCGCACTGGCGAGCGGCGGCAACGTTTATGAGCAGTTCAAGTTCAGCCCGAACGGCGCGTATCTCGCCTACATCGCGGATCAGGAGATCGACCAGAAGCTCGAGCTGTATGCCGTCGACGTGAGCGCGCTCGGCGCATCGAGCAAGTTGAACGGCGCGATGGTCGCGGCGGGTGATGTGTGCAACTTCACGTTCAGCCCCGATTCGACGCGGGTCGCGTACTGCGCCGATCAGGACGTCGACGGCGTCAAGGAGTTGTACACGACCGCACTCAGCTCGCCGGGCTCGTCCGTCAAATTGAATCCGCCGCTCGTGGCCAACGGTCATGTGACCGCCGGCTACGAGTTCGGGCCGGACAGCAGCTACCTCTTGTATGCCGCCGCACAAGACGACGCGAACCGCATCGACCTCTATCGCGTGGACATCGCGAGTCCCGGCGTTACCACCAAGCTCAACGGCACGCTCGTGAGCGGCGGGAGCGTCGATCACTTCGCGATTCGCGCGGACGGCGCGCGAGTGGCCTACATGGCCAATCAGGAAAGCGCCACAATTTGGGAGCTGTACGAAGTCGACACGGCCGGCGGTAGCGCGGCCAAGCTCAGCCCCGCCATGGCCGGTCGCGGCCTCTGGTGGTTCGACTATCAGGGCAGCACACACATCGTCTACGTCGCCGAGCAAGACACTGCCGCCGCCCAATTGTATCGGGTCGATGTGGCAACGCCGGGTGTCAGCACTCGCTTGAACGGCCCGCTCGTCGCGGGCGGCGAGGTCTGGCGGTACGGACTCGTTCCCTGATCAGCACGCGGGAATCGCCGGCAAGAAAGCTCGGCGATTCCTGCACTTTGCTTTGCATCCAATTTCAATACTTCGGAGCCCTCCCATGAACAACCCTCTACGTCGCTTCACGTCTCGTATCGCTGCTGTCGCGCTTGCTCTCTGCGCAT
>CBJNAT010000781.1:0-2061 GCA_966434585.1 uncultured Gammaproteobacteria bacterium
TCTGTAGCGTCGTGTGCTTCGCTCGGTGCTCCGCCAGAGAGATCGGCGCGGCAGTGTCCTCCGCCGTTCTGACCACCGCACTCTTGGAAAGGCTTCTCTTCAGTACAGCCATGAGGTCGATGACATTGCCTCCATCGGCGGGCTCCTCACTATCTTCGAGCCCAGCTTCATGGATGACGTTGTCCGTGTCTTTCTCCTTCTCGCGGACCAATGCTTGCAGCGCAATCGCGTCTTCGTCCCTGAGCTCGGCGATGTCGAGCGTGTCTTGAGTGAGCGCCTCGATTGCCCTGGTGAACTGCGTGACCTTCGCAGCCGGCGCCTTTGATTTCTTCGGCAGGCCGATCATGTCGGGTGTGCGGATTTCGTCTGCGTACCGTAGCGTGTCTGCCCGCAATACGCCGTTGTCCGACAGGATCGCGACGAGGTACTCATGCCCACGCATGACGAAGCTGCCGATGCCCACCTTCCCTGTGCGTTCCATGGTGGCGGCGAGCAGGTGATATGCCTTGGAGGATTTGCCCGACGGTGCGAGGAAGTACGGCTTTTGGAAGTACAGCGGCGGTATCTGCTCGAGTGGCACGAAGCTGCGCAGGTCGATATCGCCCGACATCTCCGGTGCAACCGACTCGAACTCTTCGTCGGTAACGATCACGATCTCGCCAGAATCCGTCTCATAACCGCGCACGAGCTCGTCCGTTGCCAGCTTCTTGCCTTCCTTCGAACAGTGATACTGCCGACCGAGCGCATGCCCCGACTTATCGACGAGCTTCATGGCCGTCTGCCGCGGGCGCACTGCCGTGAGCAGCTCGACAGGAATGCTGACGAGCCCGAAGGTGATGGTGCCGGACCACAATGGCCGTACGGGCGCGGAGCCGCTCTCGGCGTCTGACTGAGGCTCGGCACTTGCTTTGCGCTTAGGCAACTCTCTTCTCCTTCGCGGATGCGATGCTCGCGCGAAGCGCATCGGCAAGGCTGACTTGCGGCGCCTTCTTCTTGACCTTCACCGGCGCAAGCGTCTTGCCCTTCGACTTGGCCTCGATCAACGCGCACAACCGCTTCCGGTATTCGTTCTGCCATTGCTGTGGATCGAAGTCGCCCGCGATCGAAGCGACGAGTTGCTCTGCAAGTTTGATTTCGTTCGCCTGCGGCGCGGCAGTCTTTGCAGGCTCGACGCCCGAGAAGCTCAAGACTTGGTCGGCTCGTCGCAGTGTCGTCATTGTGAGATAGCCATCGAGCGCCGAGAGGGCGCCCACGTAGCGTTTCTTACGCATGACCCATTTCGCAATGGCGAGCACTTCTCGGCGTTGCAGTGCTTCGGCGAGCGCGAAGTAGTCCTCATCATCCCCATCAGGGCCGAGGTAGTACGCGCGATCGAACCATTGATCGCCGAGCGATGTGGGTGGGATGAAGCGACAGATCTCGATATCCCGTGACTCGGGTGGAACGAGACCATCCAGATCGTCAGGTTGCAGCATCACCGCCGTCGTGCGATCGATGGCGACGGCCTTGCGCATCTCTTCCTTAGGGACGTCCGTGCCCGTGTCCTTACGAACGATGTGCTGTTCAACCCGCGCTTGATCCTTGGCGTGCAACAGATGGAAGTGCACCGTACGATCCTCGACGGCGGAATACAATTTCACGCCCACCTGCAGCTTCGCGAGCGCGATCGTCCCTTTCCAAATTGCTCTAGTCATGCCGCTGCTCCTGATCCTGCAAGCAAGAAACACACGAAGGGCAGACGTGTCGTCCGTCGGGATGCATCGTCCGACAGTGGGGGCAGCTCGGCTCGTCGCAGTCAGGACAGCGGAATTCCAGTTCGTACACGTAGAGCTGGCCGCAGTAAACGCACAGCTCCTCCCCGCCGCTCAGCCACCACGGCGGAGTTTTGGGTGCGGATTTGGCGCGTCGGGCGGGCATTCCGGCTCCCCTGTGGTTTGGCAGCCGTCAAAAAAACGACCTCCGATCTCCTGCTGTTCCCTCCGAAGTGCCTAGCCCGCCGCGTCACGGCTCATCCCAAGTCCCGCCAGTCGCCGTCTGGCCCGGCTCTAAGCTCATATTTAT
>CBJNAT010000782.1:0-2061 GCA_966434585.1 uncultured Gammaproteobacteria bacterium
CGCCAACAACGTCCAGATCGAAGGCGTCGAATCGCAGCCGGATGGGTTCGGCGACAGCCATGCTCGAGTCGAAGGCGTGACACGCCGCGGAAGGAGGATGAGTGTCTTATATATGCGAGCGCGGCAGGTGTCGACTGGCATGGCTCCTGCCCAAGGCTCGTGCACAATGCCCATCGTCCCCAGAGCATCCCGTCCCATGTCGCAAGAACCGATTGCTATCCGTGCTGCCGATGCGCCTCCCCGCACCAAGCCCTCCAACTATCCCGAAGTCTTCGCCCGCCGCATGGCAGGCCGTATCAAACATCCCCTGGGCGATTTGTTCGGGTTGTCGAACTTCGGCGTTAATCTGGTGCGGCTCACACCGGGCTCGGTTTCATCGCTGCGGCATGGCCACACGCGGCAGGACGAATTCATCTACGTGCTCGAAGGAACGCCCGTGCTGGTCACGAACGCGGGCGAAATGCAGCTCGCGCCGGGAATGTGTGCCGGCTTCAAGGCCGGAAACGGCGATGCGCATCATCTGATCAACCGCAGCGACGCCGATGTGGTCTATCTGGAGATGGGCGATCGCACGCCCGGTGACGAGGGCTTCTATCCGGATGACGATCTGAAAGCAGTCCTGGGCAACGGCGTGTGGTGCTTCACGCACAAGGACGGCACGCCGTACTGACGAGTTCTCATGCGGGCAGTGCGAAGGTCACATCGATCGCGCAATTCGCAAGAAAATGCCGATCGTGCGAGACCACGATGACCGCGCCTCGGAAGGCGCGCACGACCTTTTCGAGAAACGCCACGTTGGTCAGATCCAGATTATTGGTGGGTTCATCGAGCAGCAGTAGCTCCGGCCCGCGGGCGCCAAGGAATCCGCGCGCAAGAGCGGCTCGCAACCGCTCTCCGCCGCTCAAGTCTTTCACCTTCTGGTGTACCGCATCGCCCGTGAAGAGATAACGCGCCAGCGCGGTGCGCAGCACGCTCTCGCTGTCGGGCGAGGCCAAACGCACGTTTCCGAGCACGCTGAGATCGTCGTCCAAGAGGCTGCACCGCTGATCGAGGTGCAGCGCGCACAGGTTCCCGACTCGAAGCTCACCACGTGTGGTGTACGGCACGCCGGCGAGTGCTTTGAGTAACGTCTATTTGCCTGCGCCGTTCGGCCCCTCTAACGCAAGCCGAACGTTGCCACGCCAGCTGAATTCGAGATCGCAGGCATAGAGCCAATCTGCGAAACGGATGTTGAACTGCTGCCCCTCGGCAATGAGCTTCTGCGCAGGCAGTGGTGTGCCGGCCACGTCGGCGTACATGACGGGATCGACCTTCAGCTCGCTGAACGCCGCATGCGCAGCGCGCACGGCGGCATCGGACTTTTGCGAGGTCTCTACTTCGAGCCTGCCCGTGGCAGCTTGCGCCGCACGTTTGCGTGCCCCGAGCAGGATCTTCGGTGCGCCGCCGCGGGCCGCGGCGGCTGCGCCTCTGCGATTACGCTTCCCCTGTCGTGTTCTCTGCTCGATGCGGTGCGCATGAGCGGTATCGCGCTCGCGCTTCGCAGCATCGAGCACCGCGTGAAGACGTTCGCGTTCATGCTCCTTTGCGAGCGCATAGTCATCCCAACCGCCACCGAATCGCGCCAGCCCACGGTTGGACAACTCAAGGACGTCCTCGCATGAACGCAGACACTCGCGATCGTGCGAGATCAGCAGGACGCCGTTGGAATGCTCGCGCAGGAACTCGAGTAGGGTCTCGCATCCCTCGCGATCGAGATCATTCGTCGGCTCATCGAGAAGCAAATAATCGCTGCTGAGGGCACGCGCCAGACGCACGCGCATCCACTGACCGCCGCTCAGAGCCGTGCAGGGTCGTTCGAGATCGATGCCCGTGAGCAACCGTTCGGCAACGAGCGACCACTCGTATTCATCCGCGAGGTAAGCAGTAACCGTATCGCGTGTGGGCACTTCGCGCTGTGCGAGGTACTTCACCGAGCCGTGGCGCTGCACGATGCCCGTGGTAGACCCGAGCTCGCCGGCGAGTATGCGAGCGAGCGCGCTCTTGCCGACGCCATTAGGGCCG
>CBJNAT010000783.1:0-2058 GCA_966434585.1 uncultured Gammaproteobacteria bacterium
GCGGATGAACCGCGTGAAACCGGCCTTCTCGCCAACCGCCGTACGCAAGCTGGGTGCGCAAGCACGCGAAGTGGCGGTTTCGTTGATCGAGGCGTTACGGCCGCGCGGTGAGTGTGAGTTCGTCGGCGATTTCGCGAAGGTATTACCGATCGTCGTGTTCCTCGGCATCGTCGATCTGCCGCAAGAGGATCGCGCCACGCTGTTGCCCTGGGCTGACGTCATCGTTCGTTCCCCAGACCCCCAAGCAAAGCTCGAGGCCAACCGCAAGATCGCGGGCTACTTGCAGCAGTGGATCGAGCGACGCACGCGGGAACCCGGCGACGATCTCATCAGCCGCATCGCGCATGCCCAGGTCGACGGGCGGCCGCTGACGCCGCCCGAGGTGTTCGGCCTGTGCTCGCTCGTACTGGTCGGCGGCTTGGACACCGTCGCGGGCATGCTCTCCTTCACCGCTCGTTGCCTCGCGCGCGAGCCAGCCTTACGGCGCGAGCTGATCGAGCAGCCACAGATTCGTGCCACCGCGATCGAAGAGATCATGCGCCGACACGGCCTGCCGAACACGGCCCGTTTGATCACGCATGACTTCGAGTTCAAGGGCGTCCGGTTCAAACAGGGCGATCTGATTCAATTGCCCAAGACGCTCTATAACCTCGATGAACGCCTCATCGACGAACCGCTGAAGGTGGACTTCCATCGGCAACTGCCCATTCCCAATGCGACGTTCGGCGGCGGACCTCACCGATGCCCCGGAGCAAACCTGGCGCGCACGGAGTTGCTCGTCTTCTTGGAGGAATGGCTCGCGCGCATTCCGGACTTCCGCATCAAGCCCGGCAGTCGTAATCCGACCGTCGGCGGCATGGTGAACGGCCTGCTCGAGTTGCACCTCGAATGGCCCGTTTGAGCTGTCTCCATAGGGTCTATTCGTTGCACCCATCCGCGCTTACACTCGGCTTCGAATGCAATCGTGTCCGAGCGATCGCGTAGCAGACGCAGAAATATAATGAGCCGCAGTAATTCACCCAAGATGCCCAAGCGGGTGCGCGCAGTGAGCCGTTCGAGCACGGCGAATCGCGCGATGAGTGCGTCCGCGCTCGCTGCGCAGGAGCGAGTACGCGCCCCGAAGATCGCAGAGCTCGTCGCAAAGGAGCTCCGCAGCCAGATCATTCGCAACGAGCTGCAGGCCGGCCAAGCCCTGCCCGGCGAGATCGCGCTGATGGCGCATTTCAACATCTCGCGACAGACGTTGCGCGAGGCCTTGCGCGTGCTCGAATCGGAGTCGCTCCTGTCGATTACGCGGGGCGTGAACGGTGGGCCTCGAGTGCGAGCACCCGACCCGGATATCGCTGCACGCTACTTCGGTCTGATCTTGCAGTATCAGGGCGCTTCGCTCGCCGATCTCTTCGATGCGCGGCAGCTGATCGAGCCGCCGGCCGCACGGTTCGTCACGCTGCGCAACCGGGCCAAGGCCCCGAAGGTCTTGCGGGCCATCATCGAAGAAGAAGAGGCTCTGCTCACCGACGACAAAGCGTTCACACACGCCACGATCCGTTTCCACGAAACGCTCGTGGAGCTTGCGGACAACAAGACGCTCCTATTGATGCTGCACACGATCAACGGCGTCCTCGAGCGGCACATCTCTCTCGTCACGATGATGGCCAGCCAGTCCGGCGACAACACGCGCGACAAGCGCCTCGGTCTCAAGGCGCAGCACAAGCTCGTGAACCTCATCGAAGCTGGCGACGCACAAGCAGCCGAAGCCTTCTGGCAGCGCAATCTCGAGACTATCGGCAAGGTCATGCTGCGTCAGCACAGCTTCGATCGCGTGGTGGACGTGGTTGACTAACCGATCGCCAGGCCCGAATCGAGCGCGCAGGACAGGCAGCTTTGATCGGCATCAGTAGCCCCATCGCCGATAAGCCGCTCGAGCGCGGCGGCGCAAGTTATCGCGCCGTTCTTCTCGAGATATGTACGCGGTATCTGCGGGCAAATGCTGCCGGATCCCGCTGCCTTTGCCTCGCTTGCGTTTCTGCTGGCAGTTCCTGTCCTCACCTTCCCCCC
>CBJNAT010000784.1:0-2054 GCA_966434585.1 uncultured Gammaproteobacteria bacterium
CGGCAACCCAGAGCGCACCGAACTGACTTTCGAGTCGCTCGGTGGCGGCAGCGAGGAGGTCGACGAAGACCTGACGCTCGTCGGAGGCGGTATTCGCCTGCTGCGTGACGGTGAAGAGCCACTCCAGTTCTTCGGTGCGTTCGGCGAGCGTGCGCTCCTTCGAGCGGCGCACCTGCGTTGCATTGAGTTCGCGATGCAAACTGGCGAGCACGGGCTTCAAACGCAACGCAACTGCGTCCGGCGCCATGGATGCGGACCCTGGCAGTTGTACGCACAACGTTCCGAGTAGCCGCCCGTCCGTGTGCTGCAGCGGCAGCGCGATGATGCGCCTGCCGCCGCCCGCGTCGATGGCCTGGGGAGATCGGTTCGACCGGGCCATCCAGCCGTGGGATTGCAGCCAACGGACGATCGTCTCGCCTGTTACGTTGCGGCTCTCACCGCGAACGCGCAGGTTCGGGTCGAGCAGGCAAACGCCTTCGATGTCCTCGAGCAGACTGCCGGCTAAGTCCGCGTACGAGGCGAAGAGGGGATCCGCTGCAGGAATGAGTGGGGTTTGGGCTGACACGCGTGCGATCGGGGGTGAAAGAGGCCGACTCATCGCTGCGATCGGCACTAACACAATCGGTTATCGGCGGGAGCCCACTCGCCTTGAGCGGTTCTATAGCTGCGACGCCGTTGCGGGGCGCTTGCCCGGCCACGTATCTTCATTCTCGGTGCCACCACAGATAAAAGGCCCGGTCGTTCGGTGTTCCCTCAAGTACAAAGCGCAGTGGGTCTGGTCGCGATGCTCCTGCTGGCGTGGCTCCTCAGTGAGGAGCGTGGCCGTTTCCCGTGGCGATTCGTCATGATCGGATTGGGCGTGCAGATCACGCTTGCCGTGATCTTCCTCAAGTTGCCGATCGCGGCGACCGTGTTCGGGGAAGTGAACCGCGCGGTGACGGCCATCCAGGAGGCGACGCAGGCGGGTACTTCCTTCGTGTTCGGCTTCCTCGGCGGCGCGCCGTTGCCATATGAGGAAACTCGCGCTGGCGCGAGCATCGTGTTCGCCTTCCGCTTCCTGCCCTTGATCCTGCTCGTCAGTGCGTTGGGCGCGCTGCTCACTTATTGGCGAGTGTTGCCGGCGCTCGTTCGAGCGTTTGCATGGTTGTTCGAGCGCACCTTGGGGATTGGGGGCGCCGTCGCGGTGTCATCGGCCGCGAACATCTTTCTCGGCATGGTCGAGTCGCCCGTGCTCGTCCGGCCGTATCTGGCGCGACTCAATCGCAACGAGTTGTTCACGGTCATGTGCACCGGTCTCGCGGGCGTCGCAGGCACCGTGCTGGTGCTGTACGCGACGATGCTCGCGGCTCTCGTGCCGAACGCTGCGGGACATCTGCTGGTGGCTTCGATCATTACGGTGCCGGCATCGATCGTGATTGCGCGCGTGATGATCCCGCAGACGGCCGCGCCGACGCCGGGTCGCGTTGCGCTGCCTGCGAACATGCACGGACCTATCGACGCGATTGCCGAGGGCACGCGACAGGGACTCGAGCTGTTCTTGAACGTGTTGGCGACACTGCTGGTCTTCGTTGCCCTCGTTGCCCTCGCCAATATGCTGCTGGGGCTGTTGCCTGATGTCGGTGGTGCGGCGCTGACACTGCAGCGGCTCGCGGGATGGCTGTTTGCGCCGCTGGCGTGGGCGATCGGTGTTCCCTGGTCGGAGGCGCCGGTCGTTGGGGCCTTGCTCGGCACCAAGACCGTGCTCAACGAATTGCTGGCGTTCGGCGAGCTTGCGCAGCTCTCCGATGACGCGCTGAGTGAGCGCACCCGCGTGCTGACGATGTATGCGCTGTGCGGGTTCGCGAACTTCGGCAGCGTGGGCATTCTGGTTGCGGGACTCGCGACCATGGTGCCCGAGCGCCGCAGCGAGATCGCGCAGTTGGGTTTACGAAGTCTGATCGGCGGCACGCTGGCGACGTGCATGACTGCGGCGACGGTGGGCTGCATGCTGTGATGCTGAGCCCTTCGACAGGCTTAGGGCTAACGGAACTTCGGTAGGCGCGGCATGTGCGGAC
>CBJNAT010000785.1:0-2051 GCA_966434585.1 uncultured Gammaproteobacteria bacterium
CTCATCAAGCTGGCCGTCATGGTCGAGGCGTTCACCCAGGCGGACGAGGGCAAGGTCCGGCTCGACGGCCTGCTGATGCTCCGCAAGTCGGACATGGTGCCGGGGGCGGGCGTGCTGACGGACAGCTTCACCCCCGGGGCCACGTTCGCCGGACGCGCAGGCGAGCGAGAGGGCGGCGATGGCCGCACACGGCCCGGGAATCGCAACGACGTCGATGTTCTGTTCCACGGCCGCGCGCACGAGATCGTAGCCGGGATCGCTGACGAGCGGCGTGCCCGCGTCGCTCACCAAAGCCACGGATTCACCCGCACGCAATCGAGCAAGCAGCTCATCGACGCGCTTGCGCTCGTTGTGCTCGTGTACGGCAATGAGCGAACGCGCAGCGATCCCCAGCGCCTTCAACAGCGCTCCTGTGTGACGCGTGTCTTCAGCTGCCACCACACTCACACTGCGCAAGACCTCACGGGCCCGCGGGCTCAAGTCCTGCAGATTGCCAATGGGTGTCGCGACGATGTAGAGCACGGCGCGACGCGCGGAAGACTCACCGTTTGCAGCAGCGGACATCGATGGCGACTCATATAATCCAAACCAAACGTTCTTTTCTCATGCTGCTGTGGAGCCTCCCGATATGCAAGGCACGGGCCTGCACTCGTTGATTCTGATTGCGCGAGGCGCGTGTGCCGCGGGCGCTGTGTTCGTCGCCGCGTGCACGCCGACTGCGACGCAAGGGCCTACGCAACCGAGCGCCGACCGCATCATTCAGCGCGCCGAGCGATTGGCCTCCGAAGGATCACACACCCAGGCTGCGACGACGTACGAGCAGGCCGCAGGCACCGCATCGCCCGAACTGCGCAATCGTTTGCTGTTGCGCGCGGCACGCCAATGGGTGCTGGCCGATGATACGAAGCAAGCCACCGCCACACTCACGCAAGTAAGCCCCACCTTGCCGGCGATGGACTACGTGCTCCGTGCCGAGATCGCAGCGGAACTAGCACTGCGCGAACAGAAACCCGATCGCGCACTCGCCGAGCTCGACCGAATTCCGCAACCGGTGCCGCAGGAGCAAGTGAGCGAAGTGCGGCGATTGCGCGCACTCGCATTGTTTCAGTTGAACCGTCCTGCTGCTGCCATCACGCTCGCGATGGAACGCGAAGCCGCACTGAGCGATCCGGAAGCCATTCGAGACAACCGCCGCATGATCTGGCAGGGGCTGCAACGCAGCGCCGCCGCAGGCGCCGACACCACGGTGCCGCCCGGCGCGAATACGACGCTCGCAGGTTGGCTCGAGCTGAGCCGCGCCGCGCTTGCTACCGCTCGCAATCCGCTGGCTGCCAGCGATGAAGTGGAGCGTTGGCGCGAGCGTTACCCCAACCATCCGGCCAACAGCGTGCTGCAACAGGACGTGCTGCCCGATCTGGGTTCCAGCTTGGAATACCCGGTGCAAGTTGCGTTGATATTGCCCACGTCGGGCAAAGCACAAGGCGCTGCGCTCGCCGTTCGCGATGGCTTCCTCGCCGGCTATTACGAGCAGCAAGGCGGCACGCGTCCGAACATTCGCGTGTACGACTCGGCGGCGCTCGGCGCTGAGACAGCGTATCGGCAGGCCATTGCGGAAGGCGCGCAATTCATCGTGGGCCCGCTCACGAAGGAGGAGGTCACTGCGGTGTCGAACACGGGCGCTGTGTCGACCCCCACGCTGGCGCTGAACCGCATGGCAGAAGGCACCGTCACACCGCCGCTGCTCTTCCAGTTCGCACTCGATCCTGAAGAAGAAGCACGTCAGGTGGCCGAGCGCGTGATCGCGGATGGTCGCGCTCGCGGTGCGGTGCTCGTGCCCAATAACGAGTGGGGCAAGCGCGTGCATGCCGCATTCGAGAGCAGCCTGCGCGAGCTCGGCGGCAGCGTCGCGAGCGTGGAGTTTTACGATCCGGCGGCCCGCGACTATTCAGAGCCCGTCACCGAGCTACTGCTGATCGACGAAAGCCGCGCGCGCGTGCGCGCGTTGATGTCAGCACTCTGCACCCGCATGGGATTCGAGCCACGAGCGCGTG
>CBJNAT010000786.1:0-2051 GCA_966434585.1 uncultured Gammaproteobacteria bacterium
CGTACGGGAACGCGTTGAGGATGACGAAGCAGGTCGGACCGCGGTGAACGATGTTCGTCTCGGTGTCATCGAGCCCTGAGGCGAGGATGCGTGTGAACACACTGCCGCCGCCCGGCGTGTCGGCACCGGCCGCGCCCTGCACGTATCCGGCCCGCCAGCCGTTCCAGAGGTGCTCGAGCATCAGGCGGTGAGCGCCTGCTCGGTCGTCGATCGCAGCTCGTCGACGAGCCGCTCGACGAACGTGGAGAGCGGGACGCCGCGCTCCACGTCCCCGCCGAGTGGGTTCCCGCCGACCGTCGCGGCGTTGCGTGAGCAAGCCGGCACGGGTGAGTTGCTGCACATGGAACGTGAGTGACGAGGGTGTGAGGCCCACGCCCTCGGCAATCGTTCCCGCCGACAACCCTTCCGGGCCGCGCCGCACGAGGAGCCGAAAAATCGCAAGTCGATTCTCATGTGCAAGCGCCGCGAGCGCCTCGATGACTGAGCTGCTGTCCATGGACGCTACGATATTACAAGGAAAGTCGAAACGTCAAGACAGCGGCTTCATCGCGCGCACACACTCCTCGAAGCAGTTCCACACGATCGACAAGTGTCCCTCGTTTGGACGCTCGTACAAGTGCCCAGCCGGCAGCGCTTCGGCCAAGTGGCGACCCATTGCCGGAGGGACATGTAGATCCGCATGACCTTGGAAGACATGCACTGGCGTCTCGATGCGCCGCAGGTCGAACGGCCGATCGCTGGCAATGAGCTTCGCTTCGTATATCGCACCGCCAATACCGGGCGAGTACGCCTCTGCCAAGCTGCGAATGAACGCGGTTGCGAGTGCTTCGTCGTTACGTAGCAAGGCCGCATCCGGTGCGGTGAGCATTCGAGCCATGGTGCGGACCGCGCGCTGAGTGCTGCCCCGATAGAGCAGCCGCTCGGACAGCAGCAGGGGACTGATCAACCATGGGTTGATCCGCGCAAGTCTGAACATGACCCGCAGTGCCGGCATCTGCTGCGCTCGGAGCGAGCGCAGGCTCATAGGTCCCATCCCGGCCAGCAGTCCGACGACACCGATCCGCTGTGGCAGTTCGTGCGCGCATGCGAGGGCGTACGGACCGCCGCAGGACACGCCAATCACGTCGAAACGCTCATGCCGCAGGTGATTCGCGAGTTGCGCGACATCGCGAGGCCAGGTCAGCAAGGTGCGACGCGGCTCGTGTGTGGAGCGGCCGAAGCCGGGGCGGTCCGGTGCAATCAGTTCCACGCCGAGCGCGGCTGCCTTTTGAGTCAGGAGCGCAGCTTGCAACCGACTACCGGGAAAACCGTGGAAGAAGTAGATCGGCTTGCCGCCGGGCGCGCCATACCGCGCGTAGCACAGGGCTCGGCCGTCCTCGAGTCGGACGACCGAGCTGTCGCTCGCTTCGATGTCCATGGCTGATTTCACGCGCTCTTTGCCCATTGGAGCTGTGTCACACGTTCATTCCTGCCGCCCGTGTTCAAACCCGCACGTTGCTCCAAGTACTGCCGCACGGCTACGGTGTCGAGACGCGTGCCGCATAACCCGACATGACCGTCCGGACGCAGCAGATAGAACGCTGTCGCAGGTATGTGTGCACGTGCGAGCTCGCTCTGATTACCGGTGTTCAGTGGGACCGTGTGAATGGTCAGCACCTCAGAGAACTCGTCGAGGGTGACGCCGTTGTCGGTCTGTCCAAACAGGAGCAGATTGAAGCGAGTATCGTCCAGCCGTTCGAACAGATCCTCAGTCGGCGAGCCCGCACCTGCGAATTGCAGGTGCAACCAGGGAAAGCGATCGCCTGCGGTCGGTGCGGTTTTGGGTAGCGCATCCTGAGTGCACGAAAGCGGACTGTGTCGATAACGAATGCCGATCTGCGACACGGTGCGAAACGCCACACCTTGGATGCTCTTTCGTCGCATCGCTCGCGCGGCGATGCGAGCCGCGACCTTCGTACGAAACAGGCCCACGATGCGGCTATCGGATACGACCATCCTGAAGAAGCGATCCGTGGTCGCGAGCAAGTGATCGGCCACCGGGATGCGTTCGG
>CBJNAT010000787.1:0-2050 GCA_966434585.1 uncultured Gammaproteobacteria bacterium
CCGGTATGAAAGGGTGGATTGGTGATGATCACGTCGTAGCTGCGCGGCAGGCCCGTGGTCACGTCGTGCCAATGAAAGCCGATCTCACGTCCACTTGCTGCCGTGACGAGATTCATGCGTGCGAGATCGAGTGCACGTGCTTCCGCTTCATACACGTCTAGCTGACGGATCTGCCGACAGCGCGATAGCAGCTCGATGCTCAGGTAGCCGAACCCCGCGCCTAGGTCTGCAGCGTACCCGGCGAGATCGTTCGGCAGATGCGTCGCGAGCAGTGCCGAAGCCGCATCGATGCGATCCCAGGCGAACACGCCGGGCCGGCTCATGAAGCGGCGGTTCTCGATGGGGCGTACGGCATCGAGTGCGCGCCACTGCTCACACAGCTGCGGATCAACGGGTGCCGAGAGCGGTTGCGTCCAGAAGGCGCGGCACTTGTTCTTCGTGAGCGTGGTCAACGGTCCAGCAAGCCGCGCGAGGTCGTCTTCCAAACTGCGCGCGCCTTCATTGTTGCTGGCACACGAGAGCACTCTTCCACCCGGCGCCGTCGCCATCACGGCTCGCGCCAGCAGCGCTCGTGCTTCATCGCGTTGTCTAGGCGGTAATGCAAGCACCAGCGGATACGCACTGACTGCCTCCGCTTGCTCGCGGCTTGCGAGCACGTAACCCGCGCGCAGCAATGCATCCGCATCGGGCTTGAACGTTTGCTCGCACAGAAGCCCGGGTCTTCGCGCTGCCGGGGCGCCATCCGTGCGTGCACGCAGGAACAGAACACTGCCGTCCGGCCATGCGAGCTGACCGTTAACAAGTGGCAGAAACAAGGTTTGCAGTGCAGCGTCTTCGCGAGCGCCTGGAGGCATGTGGGGCACGTTCGACTTACGAGGGCCGCGTAGTCTACAGGGCAACTGGCGACTGGCTTGCTGGTCGGCTGGCCAGAATTTCAAAGCTCTTCGGAGCCTCTGGCCAGCAGACCAGTCGCCAGCTAGCCAGCAGACGTTGATCTGACGAGCCGGATCCGCGTGATTTCTGACGGCGAGCCGATTCGCTTGGGCGGCCCCCAATAGCCCGTGCCGCGGCTGATGTAGACCCACAGCGATTCATGTCGATGCAAGCCTGCGGTGTAGGGCTGCTGATAGCGCACGAAGTGATTCCAGGGCCAGAACTGGCCGCCGTGCGTGTGTCCTGAGATCTGCAGATGAAATCCGGCCGCCGCTGCGGCAGGAGCCGTTCGCGGCTGATGTGCGAGCAGGATGCGCACAGCGGCCTCAGCAGGCGCACCGTGCAAGGCCGAGGTGGGATCGCTCTGGTGGCTGCGGTCGAAGTGATGCGCCGTGTAATCCGTGACCCCCGCGAGCACCACACGCGCGCCTTCATGCTCCAGCACGACGTGCTCATTCAACAGCACGTTGAAGCCCAGCCGTCGCAACTCACGCAGCCAGGGGCCGGCACCGGAGTAGTACTCGTGATTGCCGGTGACGAAGTAGCTACCGAACCGGGCGCGCAGTTCACCCAAGGGTTCGACGTGATGGCCAAGACGATGCACGCTGCCATCGACGAGATCCCCCGTCACGGCGATCACGTCCGCTTCCAGGCGATTCACCCGGTCGACGATACGCGCTACGAAGCTGCGCTTGATGGTTGGCCCCACGTGTACATCCGTGATCTGCACGATGGTGAAGCCTGCGAGTTCCGAAGGCAGATCTGGAATCGGCACTTCCACATCGACCACTCGCGTGCGCCACTGTGCGTTGAACGCGCCGATGATCGATGCCAGCAACGCACCAACCACCACGATGAGCGCGGATACTTCTGCGATCAAAGCGAAGCGCGCGGCCGACATGAACGGCAAGGCGAGTACCAGTACAAGATCTCGCAGCAGCGTGAAGACGAGCAGTGAGGAGAACAGGCCCGCTGCACTCATTCCCACCCAAGCCGCGCGATCCGCCCACACCGGATCGCGGATTCGCCGATGCGTCAGGGCCAGACCCATCAAGCCGCAGGACAGAACGAGCAGTACGACGGCCAACGCCCGCCCGCTTACGGACAGAGGCAAGTC